>CAIQOG010000208.1 GCA_903873355.1 uncultured Bacteroidales bacterium | reverse complement strand
TTATATCCAACAATTTCACTTGAATAAATTATTTTTCCTGTCAAATCGCTAATCTGAATTGGCAAAGTGATATTTGTTCCAGTTTCAATTCTAACAATGTCCTTAACAGGGTTTGGATAACATTTAATTTCTGATTGAATAAGATTTTTAACTTCGGTTGAATTAACATACATAGGAGTCAATGTTATATCTCTTCCGGGCACAGATAGTATTGGTTGAAGAGCTGTAGAATCACTTAAATAATCACCTCCACCAGACCAATGACTGAAAGTAAGATCCTGTTTTAAAATAGGGGAACTGACGATCACTGTATCACATTCATTATAAGTACCAACCAACTGGTTATCAATAGTTACATTATATTTACTCGGTAGTATACCACCTATTAATGCAAAGAATCCTGAAGTTTCAGTTGGACCACCAATGAAAGTGTTTTGAAATGAATTTTTTACAAAAAGTTTTGCATCTGCCTCTTTACCAACAGCATCAAATAATACATCACCTCCATAGACAATACTGATCCCGTTGTTTCCAAATTTTCTGGCAGCCACTCCTCTACCATAATTTTGAACTACTACTCGATCAACCAATTCACGATATTTCAACGTAGGATTCATTATATAAATATAAGCACCACCTTTATAATTCACAGAAGGTAAAGAATCTCTAGTTAATGGCGCACCTGAAGCAGAGGCGCCTGTAAAATACAGACGGCTATCAATGTCTACACATAAATTTCCACCTTCCACATTTAAAGTATTACCCTTATTGAGACTATTTCTAGCTGTAAATGCTTGACCCTCAATATATTCTTTTGTTACAACATTCATTCTACAAATAAATGCATGAAACTCAGTACCAGTATTATATAAACTATGATATTGATCCCCACCAACAACTCGTACTCGTTTCATAATATCAAATGGACTATATCGAAATTGATGATTTCCACCAGAAGCTTCTCCAGAAAAATAGAGTAATCCGTCATCCCCAAAAACACAACGATTCAACCTTGAATCAGCCATATTATCATTTGATCTATTCACCCAATCAGGGGAATTACGATCACCACTCCAGTTATATCCAGTAAATCTCTTGACACCATTAAAGCTATACGCCACCAAGCCGGGTACGTCAACAGGATAAAATTTACCTTTTGTCAAAAATGTTGAATTATCAACATCTGTAAAGATATTTTTAAAACCAACCATTACTACAGTTTGGGTTTTTTCATCAATACAAATATCGTTTGTATAGGCAGTTACCCCAGAAATCATAGCTAAAGTTTTAGCTTCTTGATCTAGGATAAAGCCCGAAGCTCCACTCCATTTTTTTCCTTCAAAATCGACACCTGCTACAGTAAGTACTGCAAAATAACCTGTTTTACCGGCATCAATACGATATACATTTTTAGTAAATTTTTTTGCAAAAAATAATTTATCTGCCTGAGGATTCACTTTTATTGCACCGGCGTTTGCTGCCGCTACAAAAATATTATCAAATTTATCAAGTGAGATATCAACAGCATAATCGCCAATTTTAGTAATAGATAAAAGTTTTTTTCCATCAGAAGAAAGGCGTACTATAGCACCTCTTGAATTAATTGTTGTTCCATTTAATAAATGTAGGACTACGCCTTTGGGTATGGTAGTTCCCCAATCGCATGCCAAAACAATAGTGCCATCACTTTGAATAGCAGTACCACGTACCATACCCGATCTAGCCTCAGCTCCTAAATATGAGGTAGCAGAAAAATCATAGTACTTTCTATCTGAATAGCTCACATACAAGGCATTATTTGTTTCCGTTGTTTTACCTCCGCTATCTGTTGCTTTAGCAATGATAGAATATGAACCAGGCACTGAAGCGTTCCAATTTGTGGGGAATGGGGAAGTTGTTGACTCTCCAACTTTTATCTTATTTATAAAATACTCAACCTTTGAAATAGTTCCATCCGGATCATAAGCAGATGCACTTAAATTTACAGTTGAATTAAGTGGGACTTCTGTAAGATTAATTGGTGTAGTTATATTTACAACTGGTGGAATATTTGGAACTCCACCAGATCCATAAACAGAGATGTCATCTAAGTTAAGAAATTGATAACTTGAACCACTACAATTAACAACAAACATAAACTTATAATAAGCAGGATTTACACACTGTACTGTCATTGTTAATGTAGACCAAACATTAGTTGATGCTTTAGCACTTTCAGTACTCCAGATTGTATCAGTTCCATTAATAAGGGCAGCTTTCATTGAATACTTTTGAGTTGAACTCTCTCCAAAAGCTTTTGCGGTTATCGTATATTCTCCATTTGAAAAGAATAAAGGATCATTATAGGTTGCAAAAATTTTAACGTTGTTACTTGTACGTTGAAGACAATGTGAACCATTAACACCAATTTTAGACATCATTTTCCAATCAGCTATATTAAGCATAGACCAATTTTCAATACCATCTTCAAAATTTTCATTAAAAAGATATCCGGTAGAAGTAGCTTTTGAATTTACAATTATTGTATCAGAGCTAGTTGTCAGTTCTGTATTGTCAAATGCAATTGCATTAATTTTATAGATTCCTGGATCAGGATCCTTCCAGGTACATTGATATGGGGCTATTGAATCAATTCCAATTTCAAGTCCATTTGCCAAAAACTTTACATAAGTAACAGTACCATCAGTATCAGAGGCTGCAGCAGAAAGATCCACTGACTCACCCTGATTAATCGACATATTTCCTGTAGGAGAGGTTAGACTATATAACCCAAAAAATACACTTTTCTGGTTGTGTTTCATCGATATAACCCAAAAAACACGAAAAATTGGTTATATTTGCACCGAAAATTAAATTGAACTGATATGAATAACATCAAACATTTACCAGTATCTATAGATTTGGAAACAAAACCTGTATTAAAAAAGATTGTGAATGTACATCGGTATTTAGCGGAATTAAAAGGAATTGCTGCAACCATTCCAAATCAACAAATTTTAATCGACACACTATCACTGCAAGAAGCAAAAGAAAGTTCTGCAATAGAAAATATCATTTCTACCTTTGATGATATTTTTCAGTCTAATACAAATTCTACCATTTTCACTACTTCGGCAGCCAAAGAAATACATGCATATTCAAGAGCGCTAAAAATTGGTTTTGAATTGGTGAAAAAGAATGGTCTGCTTACAAATAATATTATACTTGATATTCAACAAAATATAGAAGAGAATAAAGCCGGTTTCAGGAAACTACCAGGCACAAAATTACTGAACGAATCAACAGGGGAAACGGTTTATCAGCCACCACAAGATTATCAGGAAATAGTTGAATTAATGACTAATCTTGAGAAATACATCAACAATGATGAATTATGGGATGTAGATCCTATTATAAAAATGGCTGTATTTCATCAACAATTTGAAAGTATACATCCTTTTTATGATGCAAATGGACGTACAGGCAGGATTATAAATATACTCTATTTAATAAAAATGGATTTACTTTCAATTCCAATTTTATACTTAAGTAGATACATAATACAGCACAAGCAAGATTATTACCTGCTATTACAAGAAGTAAGAGAAACTGACCAATGGGAATCATGGATACTTTATATGTTGGATGCTGTCGAACAGACTTCCAAACAAACTATTGGTCAGATTCGGGAAATTAAACAATCAATGCAACAATATAAAAATACAATTCGACAGTTTGCACCAAAAATATACTCTCAGGATTTACTTAATAATCTATTTCGCTACCCTTACACCAAGATTGAATATATTATGCATGATAT
>CAIQOG010000207.1 GCA_903873355.1 uncultured Bacteroidales bacterium | reverse complement strand
GCTGACCGTTCTTTTTCTCATCAAAAAGTATTTCAACATCTGCCTCATTTGCGCCACTGGCAATGCTGTATAGTCGTGGACGACCATCAGGGACTATATCAACAGCTATAACCTGACCGGGTCTAAAACTAAAATCACGCTGAAAAGACAGGATAAACACACCGTAAGCCACTTCTCGTACTGACTTAACCGTTTTTTTATGGAGGATTCTTTTTTCTGACACTATTTGTTGGGTTTAAAATTCTTGTGTTAAACAAGCATAATTGAACTATTGTTCAACAATCAGCCGTATTTCAAACGCTTCTATGGTTTTTTCTGTAATCCTGAATCGGTTATCGAGCCGGTTACCAATTATCCATACAATCTTTCCACCAGAAACCAGTAACCAGCGCTGTTCCTTTTGGGGAATGCTGAATTTTTGATCAATAAAATAGTCGCTTAGTTTCTTTTTCTGTGTCATGCCAAAGGGGTAGAAGACATCACCTTCATACCAACGGCGTAATTCCAACGGAAATTCAACCAATGAGGCATCAATATGCACACAAGTTGGCAATTTGGATGGAGAAAAAAATGCATCAATTGCCACTTTTCTGATTGTCAGATGAATAGGTGAATTGATTTCCATTGTATCTTGCGAAACGGTATACAATTGATCTTTAAGTTCATCTTTCGCGCTGATAATCAGATGTTTTCTGTCTTTGACCAACCGGTGAGTTTCTGAGTAAAAAACCTTACCGGATTCCCTGTTCAGAGTTGTTAGAATCTGTTCAATTTGCACCGAACCAAAGCCATAAGGAGAAAGTAACTCGAACAACACTGTCGGGATATGTACTTGTTTGTTTATTTTATCAATATTGAGTCTTTTTTCATTACCGTAGTTTTCAACAATCTGTTGACTTATTTTTCCGATGGCTTGTTGATAAATGGAATAATTTCCTTCCAGATTAGCAAGTGATTTATACATATTCTCTCTTGCAGTAGGGTTTATTTCAGTCAGAAGTGGCAAAAGTTCATTTCTAAACTTATTTCGCAGGTAATTATTCTCCTGATTAGTAGTATCTTCAACATGTTCAAGACCGTGTTCAACGAGATAATTCTGCAACTCTTCACTGGTACAACATAGCAGGGGACGAACAACATTAATATTTCGTGGGCGCATTCCGGTCAGCCCTTTTAGTCCTGTTCCCCGAACCAGGTTCATCAGTAATGTTTCAATATTATCATCGGCATGATGGGCCACTGCAATGGCTTGGGCGCCTGTATTTTCTTTCATTTTTTCAAACCAGGCATACCGTAAATCACGTGCAGCCATTTCGATTGAAATTTTATGTTGTTCTGCATGCTTAGTTGTTTCAAAATCAATAGAATAGAATGGGATAGAGCAGGAGTGAGCCAATCTGCGAACAAAGTCTTCATCACGTTTTGATTCTTCCATTCTCAAATGGAAATTGCAATGTGCTGTGATACAGTCATATCCAAGTGAAATAAGAATGTGCAGCAAAGCTACAGAGTCCGTTCCGCCACTTACACCCACCAATACCTGACCCTTATCGGTCAATAATTGATGCTTTTGAATAAAACTTTGTACCTTTTGTTGAAGATTCATATTATCTTTGCAGACCTTTATTCCCTAAAGGGAATTATTGATGCCATTTTTTGCAAAGATATGGTATTTTTAGAGATAATAAAAGTAGTATTCACGTTCTTATTCCCCTTTAGGGGCTAGGGGTATATGAAGACATTCTTAGAATTAACACAAAACCGTCAGAGCGACAGGGCATATTCCGATAAACCGGTTGAAACTGAAAAACTGGAACATATTCTGGAAGCAGCTCGGTTAGCTCCTTCGGCTTGTAATGCGCAACCGTGGAAGATTATTGTCGTTTCGGATGCTGAAAAGCGTATGCAGGTGGCCAATGCCACTGCCAATAAACTGCTGGCAATGAATCATTTCACCAAACAGGCACCGCTTCAGTTGGTAATTCTGGAAGAAAATGCAAATTTCACCTCTACCGTTGGAGGCTGGGCTACAGAGAAACATTATCCGCATCTTGACTTAGGAATTCTTGCATCGCATATCACACTAGCTGCTTCTGATGAGGGTTTGGGGTCCTGCATAATTGGCTGGTGCGACGAAAAGAAAGTAAGAAAAGCACTGGATATTCCTAAAAATAAGCGTGTTATGCTGGTTATTCTCATAGGTTATTCAGCACAACTACTGAGAAATAAGAAGAGAAAAACGAAGGAAGAGATAGTTTCGTATGATAAATACTGAATAGTGGTTAACGATTAGTGATTAGTGATTAAGGATGAAAGAATCTATTTTGGCAAATAAGAGTTTTAATTTCGCTGTAAGAATTGTAAGGCTGTATCGATATTTATGTACTGAAAAGAACGAATATGTACTTTCTATGCAACTTGAGCGAAGTGGAACGGCAATTGGAGCATTGATAAGTGAGGGAGTTTTTGCTGAAAGTAAAGTAGATTTTGTACACAAGTATGGAATTGCTCAAAAAGAATGTAATGAGACAATATATTGGCTCAAACTTCTTTACGCAACAGAATTTATTAATCAAAGAGAGATTGAAT
>CAIQOG010000206.1 GCA_903873355.1 uncultured Bacteroidales bacterium | reverse complement strand
TTGTTTCTTAGTCAACAACAGTATAATCTGCTTCTTCTACGTTTGATTTTCCATCATCCTTTTTAGGTTCTTGCTGAGCACCAGCACCTGGATCTGCTCCTGGTTGAGCGCCAGCTTGTTGATACATATTAGTTGAAACTTCACTCCAAATTGCATTCAAACCATCGATTGCAGTTCTGATATTGCCCATATCATTAGATTTGATAGCTTCTTGTAATTTTTCTTTAGCAGCTTCAATTTTAGTTTTTGATTCTGCTGGCATCTTATCGCCAAGTTCTTTCAATTGTTTATCAGTTGAATAAACTAAGTTATCAGCCTGATTTTTCATATCAATTTCTTCTTTTTTCTTTTTGTCGTCAGCAGCATTGTCAGCAGCATCTTTCTTCATTTTTTCGATTTCGTCTTTTGCTAACCCACTTGAAGATTCGATTCTGATATTTTGCTCTTTATTAGTTGCCTTATCTTTAGCCATTACAGCTAAAATACCATTAGCATCAATATCAAAAGTAACTTCAACCTGAGGAATGCCTCTTGGTGCTGGTGGAATACCGTCAAGATGGAATCTTCCTAATGATCTATTATCTCTTGCCAAAGGTCTTTCACCCTGCAATATATGAATCTCTACTGAAGTCTGACTATCCGTTGCTGTAGAGAAGATTTCTGTCTTTCTTGAAGGAATAGTTGTATTAGATGGAATCATTGGAGTGAACACACCGTTCAATGTTTCAATACCTAATGTTAATGGAGTTACGTCAAGTAACAATACGTCAGTAACGTCACCTGAAAGAACGCCACCTTGAATTGCTGCACCAACTGCAACTACTTCATCAGGATTAACACCTTTTGAAGGTTCTTTACCGAAGAAACCTTTTACTAATTCCTGAATTTTAGGAATACGAGTTGAACCACCAACCAAAATCACTTCATCAATTTGAGAAGGTGACATTTTGGCATCTTTTAATGCTTTTTCTACAGGAGCTAATGATTTAGCGAATAAATCTTCGCAAAGAGATTCAAATTTAGCTCTAGTAATATTCAATGTAAAATGCTTTGGTCCATCTTGAGTTGCAGTGATAAATGGAAGATTTACATCAGTTGCAAGCATCTGAGATAATTCGATTTTAGCTTTTTCAGCAGCTTCTCTTAATCTTTGGAGTGCCATTGCATCTTTTCTTAAATCAATATTCTCTGCTTTTTTGAATTCGTCTGCTAAATAGTCAATAAGTCTGTGGTCAAAGTTATCGCCACCAAGGTGAGTATCGCCATTTGTAGATTTTACTTCAAAAACGCCATCACCAATTTCTAAAACTGATATATCGAATGTACCGCCGCCTAAATCATAAACAGCAACGGTCATATTTTTGCCTTTTTTATCTAAACCATAAGCCAAAGCTGCAGCAGTAGGTTCGTTGATAATACGTTCTACTTTCAAACCTGCAATTTCACCTGCTTCTTTGGTAGCTTGACGTTGAGAGTCATTAAAGTATGCAGGAACAGTGATAACCGCTCTTGTCACTTCTTGACCCAAATAATCTTCAGCAGTTTTCTTCATTTTCTGAAGAATCATCGCACTCACTTCTTGAGGGGTAAAATTACGATCGCCAATTTTCACACGAGGGGTATCGTTATCACCTTTGGTTAATTCATAAGGTACACGCTCCATTTCTTTCAACATAGAAGAATATTTTTCTCCCATGAATCTTTTGATAGACTGCACAGTATGGGTTGGGTTGGTAATGGCTTGACGTTTTGCAGGGTCTCCTACTTTACGCTCGCCGTTTCCGTTGTCCATAAAAGCAACAATTGATGGTGTTGTTCTACGACCTTCGCTGTTTGCAATTACTACAGGTTCGTTACCCTCTAAAACTGCTACACAACTGTTGGTTGTTCCTAAGTCAATTCCTATTATTTTACTCATGATTTTTATTTTCCTTTCATTCCATATATCAAAGTAAGTGCCAATGCAAAAAAGACAGAAATTGGCTGACGAATTGTCATAATTTGTCAGTAATTCTCATATTCGGCGAACAAATTCGCCATCATGACATAAAATTTTGAGGGATATTATAAAAACTGAAAAGCCTTATCTTACAAAGTTCAGCTTCTTTGTCAAAGGATGTACCTGAATAAACGACAATGACGAAGGCTCGAATTTGATTCCGCGAATAGATTGCACACAACGACTTGCAAACAAACCAAGTCCACCTTCAATATTGGAATACTCTGCTTGTTTTTGCACGATGCCAATGGCTGGAACATTCACAGACATGTAATCAATTAAATTTTGACTTCCAGAATAATAGGTAACGCCAAACGAAAGAAAGCGGTGTTTTAAGTTTGGACCCGATGTCAACGTATTTGCCATGAATTGGAAAAACGCTTCTTTTTCAACTTGTCGAATTAAATCGCCTTGATCTACTTGATAATTCGACATTACCTTCCAAAATGCAGTTTTGGTTGATTTGATGGTGGTATCAACCACATCGAATTCATCATAGGTAACTTCTAGCACCACATCATAGGCTTTTACATTTGCACCAGGTGTTGCACGAAAGGTTATGTATTCTGGAGCCAATGAGAACAAAGATTTGTTATTGAAAAAGGGTGCCCTGATTAACGATGGCGAAACGGTATTGGTATGTGATGTAACAGCCTGCTTGCTAATTGGATTCTTTACAGTAACCTCATACAAATCGTTTCCGTTAATTTTTTCGGTGGTTTGCCACAAGTAATTTACGTCGGATGCAAAAATACCCGGCTGTTTTTTCACTTTATTGGTACGAATCAGATTGATTACACGACCTGTATTTACCTGCCTCAATGAAACTTCTGTAGAATCTAAATACAAACTGTCAGAAATTTGAGCCACGGTGTAAGCGCTGGTATTCTGATTCAAAAAGGCTTTGTTCACCTTGATGTATTGTACTGAATCGTTTGGATCTAACAATCCGTAAACCACAATGGTTTCCTTCCAATAAGCAATAACATAG
>CAIQOG010000205.1 GCA_903873355.1 uncultured Bacteroidales bacterium | reverse complement strand
TAATTTCAACCACTTTGTATCGGGAAATATTGTGTGCAATGGACTGATAACCTCAGGCCAGAACACAGGGTCAGTAACTATGAATGGAATTGCAGCTCAAAGCATTGAAGGTGCTAAATTGTCAGAAGCAATATTTACAAATCTGATTATTTCAAATCCTGCTAAAGTACAGATTAGTAAAGATGTTTCTGTGAAAAACAATTTGACGATCAATTCGGGTTGTGGAATAACAATCAATCCAACTTTTAAAGTGAATGTTATAGGAAGTATATTTAATAATGCCGGAATTTCAGGTATTTATATTAAATCGAGCTCAACAGCAGCAAACGGCTCACTGATTTTTCATAATTCATCAAACTCACCTGTAAATGCAACCGTCGAAATGTATTCAAAATCTAACTGGAATCTGAATAATCAACCGGGAAGTAAATACCAATGGCAATTTTTTGGAATTCCGGTTAAAACAATGAATATAAGCGATAAATTTTCAAATTGCTATGTAAGAAAGTGGAATGAAACAGGTACAACCGATTATGATTTATGGAATTTGATGCCGTTGGGTTCAACTATGACATCATTTACCGGATATGAAATTGTTCAGTCTAATCCAACAACTTACACTTTCACCGGTCAATTGGAAAATAGTGATTTCAACAGTTCAATGACTTTTACTTCTGCTTCAGTTTTTCCGGGTCAACATATTTATGGAAATCCTTATACAGCCGCAATAGATATTTCGAAAATTGAATTTGGTGCTGACACAGAGGCATCAGTCTACTTGTATAATACTGGGAATTATATCAATTGGTTAGCAAATTCTGGTTATTCATCTCCTGGTAGCAATCCGGGTCAATATACAGTTACGACTAAACAGACAGCAGGTTTGGGTGGAATTCCGGGTCAAATTCCATCAATGCAGGGATTTCTGATAAAAGCATTAAAATCTGATGCCACAATATCGATTCCGTATAGTTCAGTCAGTCAGAATGTAGAAATGCAAAGGGTTTCTGTTTCAAAGAATGACATTCCGACATTAAAAGTTTTTACTCGAATTGAAGTGAAAAGTGCAGCGTACTCAGATTGTATGTGGATATTTTCTGATTCAACATGTAAACGTACTTTCGATAATGGTTGGGATGGCAATAAAATATTGGGTACGGTGCAGAATCCTCAATTATTTGCAGTTGAACCGGATGGAGATTATCAAATAGATGCAGTGCCGGATATGAATGAAACCTATCTTGGCTTTATCGCCGGTCAAGAAACTGAATACAAACTAAGTTTCACTCATCAAAATGTTGAATCAAAATATGCTAATATTTATCTTGTAGATTTGGTTGAAAACAAAACGGTTGATATTACTGAGAATGACTCTCAGTATAGTTTTACAGCACAAACAACACCAAATTCAAGAACAAGATTTAAAATTATTACAATTAAAAATCAAACCGCTGTTACAGAAAATTTGCTTAAAATGGAACAACAGCAGAAATCGATAGTTCTGAAAAATAATTCTGAAAATTATGGTGAGTTGATAATTTATAATGTTTCAGGTTCAATCCTGAAAAGATTTTCTTTTTCGTCCAATAGTATGATTAATTTCTCTACTGCAGATATTCAACCCGGAATTTATTTAGTTAAGGCTTTTACCAATGTTGATGAAATTACTGAAAAATTGTTGATTCGATAATGTTCAAAAAGAATCCTGTTAATCGATTGATTAACAGGATTTTTTTATTATTTCCCTTTCGAAAGATAATCCAGAATCAGATTTTTTTCTTCGTCTGTGATTTTTGCTTTCGGTTGCATCCTATTCACAGTTTTACTCCACTCAATTCTGTTATACTTTTCGGGCAGAAATAAGGTATGGCACGACGAGCATTTGCTTACATAAAGCTCACGACCTTTCTTTAAATTTTCGATATTGGCAGCAGCGGGAATATTATCCTTTCCGGGTACATAGAGTGGACTCGAGCATGAATTTATTCCAAACAAAAGTCCAAAAGCTATGATTCGGATTTTAGATGGCCACTGAGAATAGTAAGCGGCATTGTAGTTTTTCAAATTCATCGAGGTTTAGTGTTGAGTTAATTGTTGTTCCTTTAAAAGACTGTATTTGAGGCATAACGGTGAAGTTCACCCAGAATTTATCCTGAGAATAGGAAATGCCAAAACCAGAGAATAAAGCACTGTGTTTCAATTCACCATCAGCAAAAACATTTTGAAATGAGTTTTCAAATGTCAGATGAAAATGCGGATTTAACTCGTAAGCAAGTGCCAGGTTAATATCAGCCTTGTGTTCTTTCCCCCAAACATTAGGAACAAAGGTTTCTACTTCATATTCATAGCTTGCATTGGCTGCAATATCAAATTTTCCGAGTTTTTTATCGGCAATCAGTTTGCCTTCAAGTTCGTATTCTGATGTTCCTACAGTATATTCGCCATACAAAGCCAGTCCTAACGGATCAGCTACAGGGTCAGACAGTTTATATTTCCATTCATTCGAAAAACTAACTTCGTGTTCGGTACTAAGAGCAGAACTTTCGGGCTGGGTAATTGATGTAAGATTGAGATAAAAAGATGTCTGTAGGTTATTTACCAAACCAATTTCGATTTCGGTTCTGTTTTCGAGCCTCGAGAAGTAATCTACTTTGCCGGTTCTCAGCGTGTTACTGACCTCCAACTCGTGTTGCCCTTTGTTTAAAACTGTACTTTGATAAGCGTAAGTGAATAATCTGTCTTGAGCAAAAATGTTGGTTGCAATCACTACGACTGCAACTAAACTAATACCTTTTCTAAAATTCATGTTTTCTGTAAAAATTGATTTTGCAGACAAAACACTGAAAAAGCCAATAATGTTGGGTTTGAAACTGAAATTCAGGGTTAAATACGTTAATCAAAGTCTGCGGGTAACACCGTAAGTGGGCACACTTTCGTGTTTGAAGCGGTTTACTGCAGTTACAACAAAGGTGTAAATTCCACCGAATTTTTTGTCTAATTCTTTTAGATCAATGCAATTTTCAGTTGTACGGGCTACAATATTGGCGGGATCTTCCATATCTCCGGCTTTGCGTCCTTTGAAAGCATATACCACATAATAGACTGTTTTACAGCCACCTTCTTCGTCCATTTCGTCCCAGACGAGGTAAGCTTCTTTGCCATCGCGCAGTATTTTTATATTCTGTGGTTGAGCTGGAGTTTCACCCTCAATGTTGTGATTGACCGGACAAATGGCAGGATATTTATAATAATTTTGTTGCAGACTGTCGTTCAGATTTTGCCTGTTTTTCAGAAACGGTTTGGCACTGAAAAATACTGCACCCTCAATTTGCGGATATTGTTTGTTCATTTTCAGCTGACGACAGATTTCATTGCCATTTCTCCATGCCTGATTTGCTTCGTGCGAACCAAGTTGTGAAGCATACATGCCGATATAAAGGTTTTTTCCGAACGAATTTTCGCTCCACCATTTCGCCAACACTTCATAATCGGCCACTCGTTTACCAATTTCCCAGTAAAGTTGCGGAACAATATAGTCAATAGTACCTTCCTTAAGCCATTTCAATATGTCGGCATATAAATCATCATAATTCTGACAACCGGCTTGTGTGGCTGAACCTGTTGGGTCGGACGACTGATTACGCCACACTCCAAAAGGCGAAACTCCAAACTCAACCCATGGTTTCAGACCTTTTATGGTTTGTTGAAGCTCTGAAATTACCAGATTCACGTTATTACGTCGCCAGTCATTTTTCTGGTTTGGTTCAAAACCACGCGGGTTTTTGCGGAAAGTCATTTCGTCCGGAAATTCCTCATTGGCAACACGATACGGATAAAAATAATCGTCGAAATGAACACCGTCCACATCATAGCGTTCCACCACATCTTCCACCACGCGATTCAGAAATTCACGTGTTTCATCCAGCCCGGGGTCGAAATAATATTTATCTCCATATTTCACAAAAAGGTCTTTATTTTTGAAATAAAGGTGATTTTTGTTGAGAATATTCAGGTTGTCGGAATTGGTAACACGATATGGATTGAGCCATGCATGAACTTCAATAAAACGTTTGTGAGCCTCTTCAATAATGAATTGCAGCGGATCATAATATGGATTCGGACGTGTTCCCTGCTTGCCGGTGAGCCAGTGCGACCATGGCTCGATAGCTGAAGGATAAAATGCATCAGAAGTTGGTCTTATCTGTAGAATAATGGCATTGATATTGTTTTTAGCCAGTCCGTCGAGCATCGAACGCATTTCTTCACGCTGTGCTTTTGAAGAAAGATTCCGCTGACTGGGCCAGTCAATATTAGCTACTGTAGCCACCCAAACCGCCCTGAATTCGCGTTTGGAATGTTGAGCCGAAAGACTTGTAATAATAAATATAAATGAGAGAATTATAAAGCTTCTTTTTGTCATACAGTTGAAATGTTTGAATACAAAAGTAGATAAATTTCACAGTTCAGACAACCCATAAATAGTTTTTTAAGAACTTTCGTTGAAATTCATTGCATAAATTAGAAAAAGGATTAATTTTGTGGAATGGATAAACAAAATAATACTGAAATGAAAAAGCAACTGAAAATAGCATTGGTAGCACATGACAGACGAAAAGCCGACATGGTGGAATGGGCAATTTTTAATGCTGATATGCTGGCAAAACATCATCTGATTTGTACCGGAACTACTGGCAGTCTCATTCAACAAGCTTTCAAAGAAAAGGGCGTGAATGTAGATATAACCTGTATGAATTCAGGACCGCTTGGTGGTGATGCAGAAATTGCTGCGTTGGTGGTGCGTAAACAGATTAATCTGGCTGTTTTTCTGATTGACGATTTGAATGCTCAACCTCATGAGGCTGATATTCAGATGCTTTTGCGTCAGTGTCGAGTGCATAATGTGCCAATTGCCTGCAACCGTTACAGTGCTGATTTGATGATTACCAGTTCGTTGTGGGATAACGATGATTATGTGCCGCTTGAACCCCGTTATATAAAATTCGACAGAGAAATATAAGCCATTTTAAAGAACTTTTTAACCTGATTATTTCTTGTTTTTGCACAAAAAATAAGAATGTGCAGGTACTGATTGATGAAATACCGGATTGAAAAACTACGTCGCGAACTTGAACAGCATAATTACAACTATTATGTCCTGTCGCAACCTACCATAACCGATTTTGAGTTTGATTCCAAACTGAAAGAATTGCAGGAACTTGAAACTGCAAATCCTGAGTTTTTTGATCTAAATTCCCCCACTCAACGTGTTGGTAGTGATATACTTTCCGGTTTCGAGCAGGTTGCTCATGTTTATCCCATGCTTTCATTGGGAAATACATATTCCGAAGCTGAAGTGCAAGATTTCTACGAGCGTACCCGAAAAGGACTGAATGAAGATTTTGAATTGGTTTGTGAGTTGAAATATGATGGTACATCTATCTCGCTGACTTACGAAAACGGTGTGTTGTTGCGTGCAGTAACCCGTGGAGATGGTGAAAAAGGTGATGATGTGACTGCCAATGTAAAAACTATTCGGAGTATTCCGTTGCGGTTGCAGGGCAATTTTCCTGAGAAATTTGAAATACGGGGTGAAATTCTGATGCCCTGGGCGGTGTTTGACGAACTGAATGCCGAACGTGAAGCGCAGGAAGAACAACTTTTTGCTAATCCGCGCAATGCAGCTTCGGGAACACTGAAACTGCAAAATTCAGCCACGGTAGCCAACCGCAAGTTGGATGGTTATTTCTATTACCTTCTGGGCGAGAATTTACCCTCGGATTTGCATTCCGAAAATCTGGCTGCTGCCCGCTCGTGGGGATTTAAAATATCGGATGCTACAAAGGTTTGTAAGTCGCTCGAAGAAGTATCGGCATTTATCAATTACTGGGATGTGGAGCGCAAGAACCTTCCTGTAGCAACTGACGGAATTGTTATCAAAGTCAATTCATTGGCTCAGCAAAAAAGTCTTGGTTTTACGGCCAAATCGCCTCGTTGGGCAATTGCATATAAGTTTCAGGCTGAAAAAGCGGTTACACGGTTGAATTCCGTTTCGTATCAGGTAGGCAGGACGGGAGCAGTTACACCGGTTGCCAATCTTGATCCTGTACAACTTTCAGGTACGGTGGTAAAACGTGCTTCGTTGCATAATGCCGATATTATTGAGTCGCTTGATTTATACATCGGCGACATGGTTTTTGTGGAAAAAGGCGGTGAAATTATCCCGAAAATAACGGCTGTAGATAAAGATGCCCGCATTCTGATTGGCGACAAAGTGAAGTTCATCAAAACCTGTCCTGAGTGTGGCGCCGCGTTGGTTCGGTTCGAAGGTGAAGCTGCTCATTATTGTCCGAATGAAAACGCTTGTCCACCTCAGATTAAAGGAAAAATGGAACATTTTGTGAGTCGTCGGGCTATGAATATCGATGGATTGGGAAGTGAAACCATCAATTTGCTTTATCAGAATGGTTTAATGAAAAATATTGCCGATATTTACACGCTGAAAATCCCTGATTTGGTTCGGTTGGAGCGACTTGGCACAAAATCGGCATACAACATTCAGGCAGGTGTCGAAAAATCGAAAGAGATTCCGTTTGAACGAGTTGTTTTTGCCCTTGGAATTCGTTTTGTGGGCGAAACGATAGCTAAAAAACTGGCATACGCTTTTAAAAATATAGAAGCATTGGAAGCTGCTTCACTTGAAGATTTGGTGTCGGTTGACGAAATTGGAGAACGAATTGCTCAAAGTGTAATCCGGTATTTTTCTGAATCGTTGAATATTGAAACCGTTGCCCGTTTAAAGAATTATGGTTTGCAAATGAGTCTTTCGGAGGAAAAACTTCAGGCTCACAGTGACGCATTGAAAGACTTGTCCATTGTTATCAGCGGTACTTTTGCTAAACATTCGCGCGACGAATATAAAGCAATGATTGAAATGAATGGTGGAAAAAATGTGGGTAGCGTAAGTTCAAAAACCTCGTTTATTCTTGCCGGAGAAAATATGGGACCTGAAAAATTGAAAAAAGCCGAAAGTCTGGGTGTGAAAATCATGGACGAAGAAGCCTTTTTATTATTGCTTAATGATTGATAATCAAAATGATATATAAGATGATTATAATTGAAAAAATATTAAATTTTATC
>CAIQOG010000204.1 GCA_903873355.1 uncultured Bacteroidales bacterium | reverse complement strand
CAGACTGCAGTGCTTTTCAATACCTGGGCCAGTTTAAATTGTTCTCTTAAACGATTTGCTGTTCGTGCCTGGTGGTAATGACAACTGTCAGTCTGATAAGCCTGTTAGAATTCTGCCGCTATTTTCTTTAATACCAGACTTCTGAATTTCCTGACCGAATATATTTTAATAGCCGGCTGTACATTTTCTGAATCTTCTACCGGAGCATGCGCTAACAGTATTCTATTAATTATTTCCTCCGTATTATCAGGATAGTCTACTTCAATCGTTTTAGCTTCCTCTATCCAGGATTTTATTTTTTCAAGGTGTTTCAGTTTCAGACTCTTCAGTACCGGAACACCCATTTCTTTCAAAGCAGCAGCATTGCATTGTTGTTCATACTGCCCTTTCATAGGTATTACCATTAATTTCTTGTCCATAAAAAGCGCTTCGGCCGGAGTTTCAAAACCTGCTCCGCATAAAACGCCTTCAGATGTAGCAATACTTTCAATAAAAGCCTCATTATTTATAGGCTGAAAAGTAATATTCTTTTCTCTGTATTCCTTTTTACTATGTTTCGAAAAAACCTGCCATCGTGTATTACTGCATTTCTTTAATACATTTAAAATCCGCTGATCGTCGTAAGCTGGAAGATAAACAGTATAATGGCCTCTGTTTTCTGTTACTTTTTCCCGAACCTGCTTTCGGATAACGGGCGTATAAATAGTATCAGCCAAAGCTTTAAAGTGAAAACCATATTTTGCCTTTGCAGGCGCATAATTTTTTAATATAGCCCTGCCAATAATGTCAACATTCGTTGGCTGTGCAAAGTTTTTATTTAAAACAGCCGCCTGGTGACTTAACGAAATACATTTAACCTTCTTCAACTTGCAAGCCCATGCCGACACCGGTTCAAAATCATTTATCACCAGATCATACAATTCAACAGGCAGGCTGTTGATCTCCGAAAACAGGACCTTTATCTTATTCTTTTTATAGGTTTCCCGGATATTTATTCCGCCATTGGCCCCAAAAATAAAACCCAGTCCTTTAAACCGGTATTTAACCGGATACGGCAGTTCAACATCGGCCTGCGATCCACTAATAAGCAGGTCAACTTCATGATTCTGTTGTAACACAGGAATTATATCTCTGGCACGGCTCAGATGGCCATTGCCTGTACCCTGAATGGCATATAATATTCTCATTGCCTCATCATATTAAACTCGTGCAACATATTGTCGAAAAGAAGGTTCACATTTAATTCCTCCTCTTCATCTTCAAAAACAAGTTTCATTTCTTCTTTATCTACTTCCTTGAACCTGTATATGGACCACTCTCCGTCAACAAACTCAAGTGCTGATAAATTTTCGACCCAATCCCCCGAATTCAGGTAGGTTATACTGCCCTCCTCATTTGAAATGGTTCTGATTTCAGGATGATGGATATGGCCGCATACCACATAATCAAATTTATTGCTGATGCCTATATCGGCGCTTGTCTGCTCAAAATTATTGATAAACGAAACCGCTGATTTTACACTTTCTTTTATCTTTTTCGATAAGGATAGCTTGCCTTTATTAAAAACTTTCTCGCTTATAAAATTAAAAAGCCTGTTTATCAGTATCAGAATATCATACCCTACCGAACCTAATTTAGCCAGCCATTTCGAGTGCTGCATGGTTACATCGAAAACATCGCCATGAAAAACCCATGCCTTTTTACCATCGGGCAATGTAAGCACAACTTTGTTTACTATACTCAGCGAACCCATCTTCAACCCTTCGAACTTGCGCAGCATTTCGTCGTGGTTGCCTGTTACATAGTAGGTCTTAACGCCTTTGCCCATCCAGTTTATCAGATGCTTGATAACCTTCATATGGCTGTTGGGCCAGTAGGTTTTACTGAATTGCCATATATCGATAATATCGCCGTTTAACACTACTACTTTCGGCTTGACGCTCTTTAAATAATGAAGCAGTTCTTTGGCATGGCAACCGTATGTACCAAGGTGTATATCCGAAATTACAAGGACATCGAGTTGCCTTTTTGTATTTTTCATACTGAGGAGCTAATGTTTAAGGGGTGTATAAAATCCTGTAAAAAGGGAAAGCAGGAACTTCGACATGCTGTCGGCCATATTCTGGCTGATATGCATATTTCTATTAACCATTTTAAAATAAATGCGGAAGGTGTTTAAATACACCGGGAAGGAATCCCTGCTCTGACGACGTTGACTGCTTTTTGCCAAAATAAGAGGTTTGCCAAAAATACCACCGGTATGTGAAGTGAATATGAAAAAGATATTATTAAAATATGATCACGAATACATTCTATCAGCATATGTGCTATTATGGCACAAATTACAGTATGAAAACTGCCTTGTGATATAACAAATGAATGTTGCCTGGTTGAATGACACAGTCGTTAAGCTATTCACTGACAGAGCATTTCAGAATGTTTACAGTTTATTAAATAAAAGAAAGTAAAATCCTGTTTTTATCAAAATTCAGCTATGCCCTCTGAATTCATCTTCCCGAATAAAATATCAGCTTCAATACCATGATGATCCGAAAGGTATTCCTGGCCTTTTCCCCATTTTGATTTAAGCACAGCAACCCTCCGGCTGATCTGCTTGATTAAATGCGAATTCCGGGTCAGAACGTAATCAATTCGGCGAGGATCAGGATGATTTGATTTAAAAACATCATTGAGCTCATCGTCAAATGTAATTTTCGTCTTACCTGTTATTTCGCCATCTTCCGCATTAAGGTGTATCAGCATTCCAGTATAATGATCAGTATTTTTTTCATCTGTATTAAAATCGCCACAAATAATCTGCGGAGTATTTACATCTGAATAAGGAACAATTAATTTTTGATAAATATCTTTAAACTGGAATTCTCTGATGGCCTGTGGATAGTTGTCATCCTGAAGGTGCGTGGCTATAAGTTGAAATGTAGTTCCTTGAAATTGTCCTTCCAGCAGCACTGCACCTTTTCGGGCAAAAGCATCGAAACCGGCAGTATGGGTGAATTCAATCTCCTTTTCAATCACTAAAGGCTCTTTACTAATGATCCAGATTCCGCTGTTAAACCGGGTCGAGAATTTTAAGCCATTCACCGGCCCGTAAGCATAAGGATAACATTCATGCAAGGCATGGCTAAGTATGAAACGTGATCTGTACGTAAAAGCCTCCTCAAATACAATTATATCATAATCACACTTTAACAGAGCCTTCCCAATAGCCTGCGCCCGATCCTCTTTCTCTCTGTAATTACCCGGAATTGGCAACATCCCTATGTTCCAGGAAAGTATTTTTAAACGGGCCTGTATTTCGACCGGCGAAACCACAGCAGAGTCACCTTTTACAGTAATGGGTGCCCCTTTTACCATTAGAAAGTTAAGGAGAACGAGAAAATTAAAAATCAGCATTTTGGAAATTTGTCCCGGCATAATATTAAGATCTTAGATATTCTTACAAAAATTTAAGTAAAACTCAGTGGAATCAGCATGGTCGAATAATGAAGGCTTAAAGCATCTTATCCTTTTAAAGCAGAACGACCACGGTGATAAGCAAGAGTTATTTTAGCATCATTTATAATACAAAGATGCAATCCATATATAATCAGCAAGTTAAGAAAGTAACAACTTAAAATTAAATTAAGTAATACCGATCTTACTTAACTCAAATTACACTTAAAAATAATTTCCGGTAATACGAATTCATTTATTTTGATAAAATATCATGGTTAGAACAATCACCTCCGACAGGATGATTCTATTTAATTAAAAGACATAAAAAAACCCGGCTTTTGGCCGGGTTATAAAAAATATATCAAAGAAATTATTTCCTGATTATAGCTTTTTTCATGCTTACAAATTTATCGTTGTAAATTTTTACCATATAAACACCTGCGGAAAGATTTGATACATCTATCGTTTTCTTTTGGTTAGCATTTATACTCTGTTCTGCAACAACTTGTTTGCCGTTTAAATCTAAAAGCTGAACTTTTGAATCTTCGGATACTTCAATATTTAAAATATCGGAAGCAGGATTCGGGTATACCTGTATCATTGCTTCTTTTTGCTCGCCTATGCCGGTAGTAGCATCAATAATTACCATGTTAGCTGTAAGTCCGTTGACCAAAGCCAAAATTTCGGTAAAATCACTGCTGGTTATAGGTGTGGCAGTTGCCAGTGTTAACACTATTGAAGCAGTATTTGAAGTTGGAATTGATTCCAAACTATAGGAAGAAACCAATAATTTGCTTTCAGCAGCAATATAATTCCAACTCAATAACAGACTATTTTGATTTTCAACTGATTGAACTGTAGCTAACACATTGTTCAACAAGAAGCTAAAATCGAATGAATTTACAATATCAGTACTTGAGAGGGAAACAGGAATACTCATCGTTCCATTGCTGAAGGTAGCATTTGCCAGGTTAATAATAATCTGTGCTGTATCAGCAGAAACACTTTTTATTGTTCCGTTAGCTGATATAGAAGCATAGGTTGCATTCACATCACCTATCATTACTCCAAGGTAACTTTCATCCAGAATGGTAGGACAATCTGCTCCATCCGTTGGTACTGCCTGGCAAACTGCTACGACCGGACTTCTGTATTTCGAAAATCCAACGCCATCATCTTCAGGGAAAGTAGCTGAAATAGTGTAATTAGGATTGGTGGTTACAACATTTTGCTCAATAAATGACCAGTCTTTACCTAATGCACCAACTTGTGAAAATTCAGGAATCAGGGAGACTGCTCTTCTGAGAATCTGGGTTGCATCACCTGCGGTTACCAACCCGTCACGGTTTACATCCATGGCAATCATCTGGTAGACAACAGGTACAAATGCACCTTTAACAGAAACAGTTGCAGCTATCAAAGCATCAGCGCCGTTGATTACAGCCTGTACATCAGTTGCTGCAGCAATATCTCTCTTGATATCAATAGTAGTTCCGTTTAAGGTACTGTAGCTGAAATTACCTGACAAATCAGGCTGAACAGCACTCAGTACTGAACCACAACCGTAGATATTGGTAATTAAATAAGTAGACGGACTAAGCGGATCATACTTAATAGGAGTTAAGTCACTCCAAAATTTCAAGCTACCTGCAAATGTGACATCCCTGAATGTGATTAAATTACCTGAGGAACCAGTTTTTGAAGCTGAAGGCAGCGACTGGTAACTTTCAATAATTTCAGGCAACGAGAATATTGCAACATCCGCAGTCTGAAAGGCTGCCAATTTATTGAATTCAACACAACACACATCACCAATACCATTGAATACTGCGCTTGCACTAGCTGAAGAATTGAAATAGATTGCGATATTTATTCTACCTGCAACAGCATCTATAGATGTTGCATAATCAGTAATATCAGCAGCATTTCCACCAGCCAGATAAGGCAGAAGTAAGGCATTGCTAACTGTTACAACACCTGTAGGTGAAACTTTGGTTTTATCATATGCTACCGTAATGTTATATCCTGAAACATTTGTTGCCGATACTATCGCCCTGATTGGCATACATGCAGAACTCAAATTACATGGCTGCGTTGTAAAAGTTACAGCATAAGTAACACTGAAATCGGTTATAGTAACACTTATCGGAGCTGAAGTTGTTATCCCCCCCTTATTGTCGGTTGCTTTGGCAGTTAAAACTATAGGTCCCTGAACCACAGGGGTATATGTAAAGCTGTAAACACCTGCTGCTAATACACCACTACCTAAACTGGTTGCTCCGCTGTAAAACTGTACGCCGGAAATAGTTCCGTCACTATCAGTTGCAGTTGCCGTTAGTGTTAACGCAGCATTGAGAGCAGGAGTTGCACCATTTACTGGAGCTGTTATAGCTACTGAAGGAAGTTGATTCACGTTAACAGTTATGGATACAGCAGCGGAAGTAGTAAACTTACCAAGATTATCGGTAGCTTTGGCTGTTAAGGAATGTGTTCCTACGGCGCTGGTATAGGTTGCAGTATAAGGTGATGAGTTATCAACACCTGCTGAAACAGCATCAACAAAGAATTCAACTGACGATACAGTTCCATCAGCATCAGTTGCACTGGCAGCAATTGAAACTACATCACCAACTACATATACTGAACCGGCTGTAGGAGCAGTTATGCTAACTACAGGAGCGGAATTTCCAACATTGAAACTGACTGGAGTTGAAGTCGTTGAAAAGCCTTCATTATCAGTGGCTTTCGCAGTCAGAACATGGCTTAATTCAGATACCCCTGTATATGAGGATGTAAAAGGGGATGTAGCATCTATACCTATTGAAACGCCATCAACAAAAAATTCAACTGACGATACAGTACCATCAGCATCAGCAGCAGTAGCAGCTATTGAAACCGGGCTGCTTATTGCGAAAGTTGAACCTCCAGTTGGAGCTGTTATACTTACTGTAGGCAGTAAAGGAACTGCCAGAAAGGTTTGAGTAAGACTGGGTATGGTTAGTTCAACACCCGTTGGATTGCTAAAAACATAGTTCTCGGTTCCTCCCGTTGGAGTTCCAATCTGGATGTTTAATTCAAAATGAAAAGTACCATTGGTAGTCATCTGGGCAATCAGCACTTTATTGGTCGCAGGAACAGCTCCGGCAGCACCTGCCAGGCAATACCACGAACCATCGGTAGCCAAAAATGAATTACCATTTGCAGTACCATCGCCAAAAACGCCTATAACGGCATCAAGACCAAGGGTGCCAGTATTTGGAACCGTTCCGGTCAGCATACCATCCTGGGTTGTTAAAGCAATACCAGCCTGGGCTGCATTATTCTGTAACAGACCATTAGTATTTACAAAATTACCAACCCCATTGTCTTCTGATTTAAGGATGCCATTATATGCTGCACAAGCCCCACCGGTGGTCAACCATGAATCGAGCATCACGGTATTTTTTTTAGCATTGGTAGCACTAAAGCCTGGTGTAGTAGCTCCGTAATCAGTATTATTAAAGAACGATGTTGTCGTATTGATCAACATAGGGTGAGCAGGTATACCAAAAACAGTCTGGAGTTTATACCCCGGCAACATATCGGCATATATACGGTATGTAACCGAACCTACCGCGAGTGTTCCGGAACTTCCTGCCGCATCCGCAGCATTCGCAACGTAGTATCGTTCTACGTATACGTTCTCGAGCCCATTCTGAGCCTGAGCGAATATGCCCAGAAATAGCAGGCAAAATCCGATTATTATTTTTCTGGATATCATCTGAAAATATTTTAAAAGATTTTTATATACTATGATTATTGGTTTACCTGTCCGAATTTACCAACAAAAATATTGAAGTCAGGGGTACTTGTGATACCATCATTATTCAAATCGGTAGGGTTTGACGATTGTGATGTTAACACCTGATTCAGAGCCCATTCGCTTAACCAGCTGGCTTTGGTAGCATCAAATGCACCTCTGTAATTCACTACCGAGAAGAAACCATCAGCAGGAGGAGTCATTGAAGAGGTAATATTTGTTACAGGTGTTGCGTGGAATGAATTATTTGAATACGAAGTATGTGCTGCGGAGTTCCATGCCCAGTTGTAATCAATACCAGGTACTGATGCTACTACTGAGTTCCCATCGGTGGTGCGGAATTGGATACTATCGGCATCGGAAGCTACTGAAGCTGCTTTCCATACTTTAACAGTTCCGGTTGTCATTGAGCCAGTTGTCATATAAGGACGGGCTGATGTACCATAATGTACCAACGCACCAGCTTTTGTGTTTGAGAATCCAACAAACGTATTGTTTTTAACTTTCAGTGATTGATAAACAGCAACACCGCTGCCACCATTATTGTATGCAGTTGTACCATTTGTCCAGTTATCGTAAGCATCACCCTGGTTAGCTGCAATTGACCGACCTGTAGCCAGGTGTAATCCTGAGCGGTAGTTGGCAAAAATCGAATTATAAAATTCGCCTTCGGTAAGTTCTTTTGCCTGTATAGCAGCAGGACCTGAATTATCAGCAGTAGGGTCAACATGTCCGTTACCAATTAAGGTTACATTATAAAGTATAGGATGCGAACGTAATGCAGGTGCTTTTTTATCGTCATCAGCATCGGCTTCAAATCCATTGTCGGTTGAATGTAATCCTGTAATAGTATCACTTGCTACACCAAATAAGAACTGGCCTTTTCCTTTCCAGCCAAGGTCATAATCGAACATATCATCATCACCAAATAAAACAGAAGCATATTTAACATTTACAGTACCACCAAAAAATTCAATATTATCATCAGCTGCTGCTACTGTCTCAAGATGTTCAATGGTTGTTCCACGACCTACAGAACCTAATGAAAGGCCATTCAGTTCATTACCAACTGCTAAAATAGCACCTGCATGACGAATAGAGACATACCTTAAAATACCTGAATTATCATTATCGTCGGGAGTAAGTCCGCCACCATAAAGATCCCTTGAATTTGCTGCACTAAATCCTTCAATAAAACCTGTTCCGTCAACACCAGTACCTGTGCCATATACATTGGCTTGTGTTAAGTTGTTGGTTGCTTTACCTAAAATAACCAATCCACCCCAATCACCAACATTGGTTAAGGAATAGCTACCATCCATAGGATCAGCTGCTGAGGTAAATACTATAGGACAAGGGGAAGTCCCATCGGCTATAATTTTACCGCCCCTCTCAATAATAAGAGCTGTTGCATTTGCTGGTATCGCTGCCGAAGCGCCTTTTATAACAGTACCTGGCTGAATTGTTAAAGTTAATCCGCTGGGAACATAAATTTTCTGATCCAGTGTGTATACTTTGTCACAAGTGAGTGTCTGACTGGCTAGCAGTTCACCGTTTCCATTTACTCCTAATGAACTCATAGTTACAGCTGTTCTTGATCCAACAGCAGGACATCCGCATTCCGAGCCAAGATTGGTCTGAGCGAAACTGGTTGAAATAGAAACCGCTGCAATGGCTGCACCAGCAACGATTTTAGAGAAAGTAATTTTTTTCATGTTTTTAGGTTTTGGGTTTATATCTTATTAATTTCAACTTCATTATTGAACAGGGCAAAAGTACATGACCGGTATTACTAGAATATTTCCCAAACGTTATGTATATAAAACTAAAATGTTAAGCTAATAATTCAGGGATTTTATTGCGTTTCCGACCAAGAGTTCGATTATGATACATGACATATATATCTGTTTTAATGATAGATACATTATATTTATATAATTTCCCAATCTGAAACTGAATCCTTGTTTTAGAAATGAAACATAAATATTTCTACGTAAAAAAAGCAGCAGGATTGCCCTGCTGCTTCTAAATAATTTAATACACTGCTTAACTATTTAAAAAAAAAGATATCTAAAAGAATGTTATTGAATTACAAGAACTTTCCTTTTCATGCTGTGGTCGCTGTTACGTAAAACAACCAGGTAGGTACCTGCTGGAACATCTGTAAGATCGATATGATTTATAAATGATCCGTCCGAAATTACATCATCCTTGCTTGCTATAAGTGAACCAATACTATTATATATCTCAATGGTACAATTCTTATTCTGTTCGGATTGCACTTTAATACTAACAAGTCCGTTGCTTGGATTTGGATATATCTCAAAAGTATTGTCCACTAATGGTTCATTGATCGATACCTCTAAAACAAGTATGGTATTCGAAGTGGCCGAACTGCAGCCATCCATAGTAACCACAACCGTATAATTGCCGGTATTTACAGCAAAATGTTCTTTAGCTGTTGCTCCGGCAATTGCAATTCCATCGAGGTACCATTGGTTTCCGGTATTGGCAGTGCTTACAAGCGTATAACCCTGTAAACTGATAACCGGTGTTGAAGGAATTGGATTCACAACCACCGCGTAGTCAGGCGAGTTTGTCCCTGAACCGCAATCGTTTACTCCATTTACAATTACATTTCCTGATGAGGAACCTACAGCAAAATCTACTGTTATGGTATTTGTATTTGAACCGGATACAATTGTAGCTCCTGCCGGAACAGACCAGTTATAGGTTGACGTATTAGCAATTGCAGGAACTGTGTAAACGATATTGTGTGAGCCTTCACAAACAATAGGAGCTCCCGTAATAGTGCCTGCAGCAACAGGTTGTGTTGAAACATTTACATTATAAAAAGCAGGTGCTGTGGCCGCACATCCTGAACTGTTTGTATAGCTTACGCTTACAGATTCATTTCCAATAGCGTTCCAGGTAACTGAAATTTCATTGGTTCCGGCTCCGCTTGCAAGGGTTCCGCCTGCCGAAACTGACCAAATATAATTAGTCATCCCAGGCTGGGTTGAATAAACATTTCCTGATACTAAGGCACAAATAACTGCCGGCCCTGTTATAGTTGGAACAGGTGATGTTGTTTCAGTAATTATTACATTTCCGCTCATGGGAGTAGTAACAGTTCCATTTGTACCACTAACTGTATAAGTTCCTGCAAGCTGGTTTCCAAAAGTAACCGCTGATCCTGTACCGGCAACGGTTGGAACCTGTGCAACGGCATTTTTGAATAAGGTATAGATTATACCGGTTTCGGAACCAGCCAAACCAACAGGTAATCCTACTGAGCCCTGGCAATATGCACCACCGCCGGTTACAACAAAGGAAGCCGGTGCGGCAGCGCTGACGCTGAAATTAACCGGAACCGATACAGTAACCTGTCCGTCATTGTCAGTTGCTTTAGCTGTAAGAACATGGCTGGCAGCTGTTAAACCGGTATAAGTTGCTGTGTAAGGCGATGTAGCATCGATACCTATAGAAGTACCATCCACAAAAAATTCAACCTGTGCTACAGCACCATCTATATCGGATGCGGCAGCAGTTATTTCAATTAATGACCCTATCAGGAATGTTGAACCATTTGATGGAGCAGTTATGCTTACTGAAGGAAGAGCCGGAACAGGCAACAGCGTTTGAATAAGACTGGGGATTGTTAATTCAACGCCGGTCGGATTGCTGTAGACATAGTTTTCGGTTCCGCCTGTTGGGGTTCCGATTTGAACGTTTAATTCGAAATGAAAAGTTCCATCAGTAGTTATCTGGGCAATCAATACTTTATTGGTTGCTGGAACAGGCCCGGCTGCACCAGCCAGACAATACCAGGAGCCGTCGTTTACAAGGAAGGTATTCCCGTTTGCAGAACCATCGCCAAAAACACCAATAACTGCATCAAGACCAAGAGTACCTGTATTGGGAACTGTACCTACCAGCATTCCATCCTGTGTGGTTAAGGGTATACCTGCCTGGGCTGCGTTGTTTTGCAACAAACCATTTGCATTAACAAAGTTTCCAACACCATTATCTTCAGATTTCAGGATACCATTATAGCCGGCACAAGCTCCACCGGTTGTTAACCACGAATCAAGCATCACGGTATTTTTTTTTGCATTGTTGGCACTAAATGTTGGGATGTTCGCGCCATAATCCTCGTTATTGAAAAAGGATGTGGTTGTATTCATCAACAAAGGATGAGCCGGAATACCAAATATGGTCTGAATTTTATAACCAGGTAGCATATCAGCATAAATTCGGTATGTTACAGAACCAATCGGAAGAACTCCGACACTGCCTGCTGCATCGGCAGCGTTTGATACATAGTACCTTTCGACAAATATATTTTCGAGACCATTCTGAGCCTGGGCGAAATGACCCAGGATTAAAAAGCCTATCCCAAGTAAAAAATTAGTGATTTTCATGTGTCTAACTTTAAAGATTTCTTATAACTAAGTGTTTTGATTACAATTTGTTTTACTGTGAAAATCAGCATCAACAGGTATAACAGTAGAATTTAACCTTTTTTTTCGTTGCCGTAATCATTATGGCTATAACCGATTGAACTCAAATAACTACCTTTAATTTTTCTTGCAAAAGCATCATTGTAAATTAAAAAATCAAAATTAGACTTTCAACATCAACAGAATAAATCCTTTTTATTACCAAATTATTATATCACCAACTTTGGCTTTACAAACTCAAAATGTATATTTAAGGGCATTTGAATCCCTAGATTAAGCATATTCCGAATTAAACAATATTCATCTTATTATGCCCATACTTCATGCAAGAAAAAAAAGCAAATGCAAATCGCAAAAAGGCTGAAAGTATAATTGTGCCTCCGTGTTAATCTTTCACACAACGTATACTAAAACCGTAATTTTTAAAGCCACAATACCTGAATACATTAGTTTTATTGTAATCCAGCCCACGATACCAGGCATCCTTCTCGTTTACAGATGATGTCCACCAGAAAGCGGTATGGGTTATGTCACCCCATTTCCCGTCGAACATCCGGCAGGCTCCACCAATACCATTAAACCCGCTTTCATTTGTCCCAAATATGGTATATATATCCGAAGAAGTTGCCCAATACGTCGTATTTCCACCGGCTGACTTTAGTTTGTTCCCCTGATTGCTGCCCCTCCAGTTTATTTTATCGGCATCTTGAGCACTCATACCCAAAAACACTTCCATTTCTTTCCATTCGTCATCACTTGGGATATGCCATCCTATTGGTGCTATTTTCCTTGAATCGTCAATACAATAATGGTTATATAAGAAACCGTACTTCTCATCAGAATAACAGTATGCACCGGTTTTCAGATTACCCCAAACCGAATCCGCTAGGTCAAATGCCACATTGTAAATGGAATCGCCGTTATTATATCTTTTTACTTTCAGGTTTTCGGCCATCCAGAATTTGGTTCCGATTTTTACAGTGCTATATACATTACCATCTATATCAGTCATTGTTCCGGTTGCTATAGCAGGTGTGTCATTCTCTTTTGTACAAGCAGAAAAAAGCAGTATTAAAAAAGATATCAGTATGATGTGGGGAACTCCCTGTTTCTTGTTTTTCAAATGCATGCTGTTGATATAAGTTTGTTCAATTTGAATTATTTTTTAGCGTTTTTGTTACAAAAAATCTCATTAAAGATTTGCAATTCCAGCCTTATTAGCGAATGGTGAAATAAAATTATCACATCTAAACATCCTGGCTGTCTGCTTTATACATCTTTTCGTCCCGTCAGCTACAAGGTTGCGTTCAATAATAAAGAATCTGCGTGGGAGATACTCCGGCAACCTTCCTGGTTTTTGGATTTATACTAATCTACATGTAAAGGAATACACTATTACTTCTTAATGAACATCCGACTATCAGTGGCATCTCCCGAAATTAACCGGACTACGTATATGCCAGATTGAAAACCTGCTAAATCCAGATCATCATTCAGTTTGCCATTAATTATCCCTAAATCTCTTTCCAATACTATTTTCCCGAAGTAGTTGTACACAACATATTTAGTATTATTTTTCGCATTACCTGGTGAAGCTTGTATGGTAATCCTGCTATCAGCAGGGTTAGGATAAATATCGAGGTGTAAAATTGCTTCGTCCGAAGGACAGGCCAGACTAATGTCGCGATCGTAACACTTGCCCGGATAGCAACACATATACACAACATTGAAATTAGCATTAGGATCATAATTGCATGCATTTACATCCGTACAGCCTAATACAATACGAGTTTTGCAAGAATCCATAGTTCCGCATGTGTATTTCTTGTTGTATTCCAGAAAATTCGGGTCATTACACCCACAATCTGCCGGATATTTCAGATATGACGATACTTTAGTGATGGTTTTTTCGCCGGTGTTTATTGAATCTATCCCTTTTGCCACGTAGTAGTTACGGTATGTATTGTCAACTTCGGGGTCGAAAACCTGCAAATTTAATTCAAAAGAAATCTCTCCTTTAGTAGTTAACTGAGCAACAAGCACCTGATTGCTTTCTGGATTTACACCCATAACTCCTGTATTGGAAAGATAGGCATCGTTGCTGGCAAATTCAGAACCAGGTTTTACCGAACCAAAAATAGTGGAATCCTCCCCGGATACCAGATCAACGAAACCATGATTTATCCAGTTTGACTCCACATTTGATATTGAATCCATTCCGTCGGCCAGAGTTAATGCCATACCAGCCAGAGCATCATTATTTGAAAGCAAACCACCAGGCAATTCGGCACTACCACCATCATTGTTAACACCACCAATTAAAGAACCATTTGTGTCCTGCGATTTCAATATGCCAAAATTAGTAATTGCAGCCTTTTTTGTAGTTTGACCTAAGGTTATCCAGGAATCCAGAGCCACTGTATTCTTCCGAAGATTACTTGTTTTGATATCCTTCCCGAAAGTTTCACCATAACTAAGGTTATTAAAAACAGGCGCTGTGCTGGATATCTTCAATAAATGAGTATTGTCGCCATACATGCTGAGAAGTTTGCAGCCGGGCTTCATCTGAACATATATCCTATAGGTTTTTGATCCCGGCTCCAGTTTTCCGCCAATGGTATCAGTTGCATCATTAGCATCGGAAATATAATATGTTTCGACAATCACATTTTTTATTGCATCTTGTGCGCTGACAGTTACAACTAAAAGTGTAAAAACAAGCATCAGTATATTTTTCATAACTTCTGTTTTTTTGATTTCAGATTTGGATTCCTGTTAATTAATTTGATCCGTATTCAAGTTAATTTTAAAATTTGTAAGCAAACGCAAAAACGTAATTTGTTCCATACTTAAAACTATCAAAGACCAAATCATAGGAGTCTCCAATTTTATATGCCCGAACAATAGCCGTATTTAGAACATCCATTACTTTTAAACTCGCATTATAGTGTTTACCTAGTTTCTTCATAACTTTAATATCTACCAGATTGCGGGGCAGTTCATATACGTCAGGGATATCTTTATACGAACCAGTACTTATTACTCTCGGCCCTTGGATATTATAGCTCAGGCTGGCTGTCAAACCAGGTTTTTCGGCAGTGTATGTCAGCATAGCATTTACAACATAAGGTGCCTGATTAAGCATGGTACGATCTACATCGCGCCCAGGTACAACATAGCCTTCAGGTTTTGTATAGCTTGTGTTAAAAGCAGAGCGGGAATCTACTAATGTGACATTTGCCCTGAATTCGAGCCATTTGGCTATACTCTTCTTACCTTCAATTTCAATTCCCTTTACCCAGCTTGTGTTTTCGTTATTTACCCATACCAGGTACTGACCAAAGTCAGCTACTTCGATATGGTTTTTGAAATCCTTATAAAAAAGACTCACCGAAATATTATCGCCCGACTTAAAATAAGATTCAAGTCGTAAGTCGTAATTGTTGATTTCCACCATTTTGAGTAGTGAATTTCCATAGACGACTTTATTGATTTCATAATCGAAATACGCATTATCCGATAGCTCTCTTATACTGGGTCGTGCCAATGTTTTACTGTAATTCAGCCTCAGGTTGATCGGTGATAATTCATCACTTTTAAGTTTTATAATTAAACCGGCACTTGGCAGAAAACTCAGTTCGTTCATTTTGCCAGGCCTGATCATAATATCGAGGATTGGCGAAGGGGCAACAAACTTTCTGCGGTTATCATCCGGCGCCAGATGCAATTCGTCGAACAAATTACAATCGGTATATATATATGCCTGTTCAACCCTTAGCCCTCCCGAAAATCGCACAGTTGATGCAATTGCATAATCAATCATTGCAAACCCGGCCTTAACATTACTTTTACCAAAAACCCTGTTATTAGGGTAAACAGTTCTGTTATAATATTGCTGAACCGTTAGCAACGAATCGCCATGATCACCAGTTAAACTATGATTTAGGATTGGAACAATATCAAACCTGCCGGGACCGTATGCATTGACATCCGGATTAGCTTGCCTGATGTACTCACTTCCATTGCCTTCTATCAGCTGGTAATAATAATTATCCTGTTGTCTGTTTCCATTCTGATATGCTACACCTAATCTTATTTTCCTGACAAGTTCAGGACTTTTATCCAAAGGAATTTCAGCTGAAAGCCTTGAATCAAATATATTTTCATCCAGGTATCTGTAATACCTGCCGGTACCAATACTATTACCAATAATATACACCGGTGCGTTCTGAATTTCAGCATCCGCAGGTATGTATGGAGTAACACGTAAATCGGGAAGATTACTTTTGCCCATGGTGTAAGAACCATTGAATTCAATTCTGATTTTTGGGCCGGGAATAAAATGTTCGGTTTTCACCTGGTAAATCATCTGCTTGCGCGACTCGTACAACTGATATACTCTTTGGATATAAGTTCCTGAATCGGAACCGAGTGTTGTAGTAGTTCTAAGATTGCGGGTGTTGTTAACGCCAGTAACATTCGGCATAAACAAAAACGAAAGGGTATTGTTTGCGTTAAGTTTGTAAGAAGCCCCAATTAAAGCGCTCCATCCCCGCGTTTCTTTACTAACAACTTGTGATAACGAATCATATCCTGCAGCGCGCCCGTCGATTATTTTACTGTCAACTAAAAAGCGACTCCCATACGACTCGGCATCGAATTGTATTCCACTTGAGTATCTGAATCCTGCCAGGTAACCTAGCGATTTCCCAAAAAGCTTGGTTTGATTTCCAATACTGAAACTCTGGCTGAAATTCAATGGTGCTTTCCTGCTTGTATTTCCCCAGGTATCGGGTATTGTTTTTTCTGACTTAACAGCATCAGCATTTAAGAGTTCATAAGCGTGTTCCCTATAGTAAAGCGTATTGTATTGTTTTTTTGCATTTTCAAAAGCACCGGGATCGTCGAATTGGGCTTTGCCCATTAGACCTAATTCAACCAATCCTAATTTAAAATAAGTATCATTCCACGGCGTGGTGCTGGTAACTCCCATGTTCTTAAAGTAGTCGCCCAGACCTAAAGCGGCAAATTCCTGGTATTGCGAAGGATTATTGTTGAATTGAATATAATTTGAATGGTTGAGTTCCCTGAATTTATTATCAAATCCGAGCCAATCCGTTGAACTTCGCTCTGAAGAGATCACTTCTTTAAAAGTAGTCTGACTGTTATATCCAAAAGAGGATTCCATGTTAACTGATAGTTTTTCAGGGTACTGCTTGGTTTCAACCGAAATGTATGCACCGGCCCAATCGCCAGGCAAATCCGGGCTTGCCGTTTTGGAAACAACTATATTATCAACCAAACTTGCAGGGAAAATATCCAGCTTAATATTATTGGTAAACGGATCCAATGTTGGAATACGGGAACCATTTATAGTGGTTTTAACATAACGGTCACCTGTACCACGCACGGTAATCATACCACCACTGGTTGATGAAACTCCTGTTACTCTGGTTATAGCTGAGGCTACATTTGCATCAACTGTTTTCTTAATTGTTTCGGCTGATATATAATCGAGCGTGTTGGACGAAAGTTTCTTTTTCGTTTCCATATGGGCATCGAAATTATTTTGAGTCCTGCCTGTAATGGTTACTGCATTAAGAGTGGTAGCTATGGGTTGTAACACATAATTTTTAATGAGGGTTCCACCTTTAGAACAATTAATGGTGTCTTCAATTTTTTTATACCCAACATAACTAATTACAAATACCTCGGGTATTGAGCTTTTCACATTTAATGAATACTCACCGTTAAAATCTGATAAAGTACCTACCGTATTATCCGATTTTAGATAAAATGCTACTCCAATAGGCACCTCTCCATTTACATCAGTAATTTTACCCTTGATAACACATTGGCTAAAGGCATCTGATAACGCTATTATATTGAATAGAAAGAGAATAAATGCAAATTTTATCCAGTTCTCTTTCATGAGATTCTTTTTCATTTTACTATTTTTCAATTTAACGGAACACTACTCCAATAGATTAATATGGCAATAGGTACTCCTATTCAGTATTCATCAGGTCTTAATTCTTGATTAATTTTTGTGTCGATTTTTTCCCATCTATCATTAATTCAATAAAATACATCCCATTCTTGGATGCACTCAAATCAACTTTATCTGTGAAATCGCCTGAAGCATTAGTGATATTTTTCCGTAACACAACATTTCCTAGCAAGTCATAGATTATATAGTGTCCGACTGCATGGCCATTTTCGGCTTTCACTTTCAAAGAAAAATCTCCCTTTGTAGGATTTGGAAAAACGGAAACTATTCCTGCATTTTTATAGGATTTTTCAATGGGTTTTTCAATTCCGGCAAATAAAGAATTGTAAGTTAAACCGGCAAATTGAGTTTCCAGGCCAACAGGATTATTTGCAACAAACTGTTCCGTACCACCGTCAGGGGTTCCAACCTGAATATTTAATTCAAATGATAACTCACCATCAGTAGTAATTTGAGCTATCAAAACTTTATTCGTGGTATCAGGTCCGGTAGCACCGGAAAGACAACTCCAAACACCATCGTGAACTAAAAATGAGTTTCCTGTTTGGCTTAGCGCATCAAATACAGTTATTTCATTATCAATTCCTAAGGTAATCATCGAACCCGGCGAACCAGCAATGAGCCCATCCTGATCCGTTAATGGAATTCCAGCCATTGGATCAGCATTTTGTAATATATTATCTGAATTGATGATGGTAGCAACCCCATTGTCCTCTGATTTCAGAATTCCATAATTCCCGATACATGCCGCTCCTGCTGATAGCCAAGAATCAAGCATAACTGTATTGTTCTTTGCCTGGCTTTTCGTAAAATCAGGAGTGGTGCTTCCCCTATCCTCATTATTGAAGAACGAAGTTGTTGTGTTAATAAAAAGGAGATGACCCGGGACACCGTAAGCTGATTGGAATTTATAGCCTTGTTTCATATCCAGAAAAACCCTGTAAGTAACAGATCCCACCGGCAGAATTCCAACACTCGCTATTGAATCATTGGCATCAGAAACATAGTATTTTTCTACTATAACATGTTGCAATCCCGTTTGGGCATTGGCAAAATAACAACTAAGCAAAAATACAAAGGCTAGTGAAAAATTGCGGATAAGATTTTTATTCATATTTTTCTTTTGGGAAAGTGAATTTGATATCAATTATTTGACAGTCCAGCAAATTGTATTTCTGAACCTTTCGGATTTCTGGACACAAATTGGATATATCCGCCCGAGGGCGTACCAATCTGAACATTTAGTCCATACGTTAAGTTACCATTTGTTGTAAGTTGAGCAATTAAAACCCGGTTTTCCACAGTAGGTCCTTTAATTCCTCCCAAAGCAGCCCAGGCTGCATCAAATGCCGAAAAACAGCTAGCCGTACTATCGTTATTAAAAAAGCCCAGATCAAGGTTGAATATCTTAAAATCAGGAAAAGCACTTTTAGTCAACCCGTCAGTTTTACTTAACATTGGCTTGTTTGTTATAAACGAAAACCCATCATTATCTTCTGCCTTCATAATTCCAGTATGCAGCCGCGATGCAGCTCCCATGGTTATCCATGAATCTAAAGCTACATTTCCAATATGTAGTTTTTTAGCATCAATGTTAAACCCGGTTTCGGCATAACAAACTTTGTCGTTGAAAAAAGTCGTTGATGTTTTTAGAAACAACTCGTGGTTAGGAACCCCATAAACAACCTGAAGCGAATAGCCAGGCTTCATATCAATAAAAAGCCTGTAGGTTATTGAACCATGGGGAAGCGCATTGCCAGTTGTGTCAGTATAATCGGTCGAATCTGAAACATAATATCGTTCAACAATCACATTTTCCAGGGCCAGGCTATCATCGTGCATTATCGGATAATTCTCCTGAGCACTGGCAGAACTACCCGGCCATATTAAAAATGAACCAAACAATACGAAATAAAAGAAATAATAGATTTTGTTTTTATGGCTTCTGCTTTTATTTCCTTTTACTTTCATCATATATAGTGAATCAATTTACAAAGCGCAAATGTCCCCAAAATATATTCAGATGAGGTTAAGTTAAGATTATCAAATTATTAAAGTAAATCATATTCAATCTTAAAGTTCTTATTTGCGTTTAAAATAGTGAGAGTGATCTTATAATATTATACAAAAGAGGATTTAAACATGACTAATTTATAATATCAAATATTCTAGTTCATTTCCCGTTAGCCAAGTCTCTAAATATGGAGAATCAAATCCAAACCTATTATAATTTGATTGAATGAAATCATTTTTTAATTGACATTTTTCTCCTTCTCATGCATTTCAAGATGACTTGATAACATAAAAAAAAGAAATTGCAATAATATCAAAATCTACTTTGGTAATAATCTAATAACATCTGAAACGTGGCGAGAAAAAAAAATATTATTTATCTTCCTGAATATCTACACTTTAGATTTATACAAATTAACACTTAACAATTATATAATATTCCGGTAATCATATGGTTATTTGTTAACAATTCCTTTGCATCGTTAATCAACCAAACCTAAACATGAAAAAAACCCTACTCACTCTGGCAGCTATCGCAGCCGTTTCAATTTTACAAACAAGGACGGCTAATGCGCAACAATCATTAACCGACAGCCTGTTTCAATCCATTTCGGTACTTCAGGCTGATCACGAAAACACAAAGTCTGATATTGAACTGATCAGACGACTGAAAGTAACAGGTTATATTCAGGCTCAATGGCAGTTAGCCGACACGGCTGGCATCAACTCCTTCTCAGGAGGCAATTTCGTTAAATCTACTGATAACCGTTTCGCAGTTCGCCGCGGTCGTGTTAAATTCACTTATGACTATAATTTCACACAATTTGTCTTACAACTCGATGCAACCGAAAAAGGTGTTGCTATTAAAGATGCGTATGTAGCCGTTATGGAACCATGGGCTCAGTTTGCTACCCTGACAGCCGGTGTTTTCGACCGTCCGTTTGGTTATGAAATCAGCTATTCATCCAGTACACGCGAAACGCCTGAACGTGCAAGGGCTTTCCAGTCCTTATTCCCCGGCGAACGCGACCTGGGTGCAAAAATCACACTTCAGCCTAAAAAAGGTACTCGTTACGACTTTATTAAATTAGATGCAGGCTTTTTTGCCGGTAACGGTATCAATCCTGAATTCGATACTAAAAAAGACTTTATTGGTCACCTCGCAATCGCTAAAGCCAATGTTGCTCAAACATTCAAATATGGCCTTGGAGTTTCGTATTATGACGGAGGATTATTTCAGGCTACCAAATATGTTTACAATGCCGCAAAACTTTCTGACGGAAGCAACATGGCTTTCCTGGTCGACTCTACCTCAACCAATAAAAACGCTTATGCAAAACGTCAGTACATGGGCGTTGATGCACAATTCAGCCTTCAGTCAGCAATCGGTATTACTACTGTAAGAGCCGAATACCTCACAGGGAAACAACCTGGTTCAAGCGCAACCAACCAAAGTACAAATTCAGCTACCGCACCTACAACTGATACCTATAACAGGGAATTCTCAGCAGGATATGTTTACTTTATTCAGAACATTGGCGAAACCAAAAACCAGCTTGTTGTAAAATACGATTGGTACGATCCTAACACCAAAGTGAGCGGAAACGAAATAGTTGGCAAGAGCTCAACTGGTAAATCAACTAAACTGACTGCAAACGACATTAAATTCTCAACCCTTGGACTGGGATGGAACTACAGGTTCAATTCACAGGTTAAATTTACGGCATTCTACGAAATCGTAAAAAATGAAACCACAGGTATCAGCGGCGCACTTGCTACTAATAACTACACCAAGGACCTGAAAGACAACGTTCTTACGCTTAGGGTACAATATAAATTCTAATTTAT
>CAIQOG010000203.1 GCA_903873355.1 uncultured Bacteroidales bacterium | reverse complement strand
GATTGTGAATCCGCGAGCTATCAATGCATTTGCAAGCGCAGCAGCATTTTTTTGAACCTGAGCCTGATATAGTTTATATTCCGGTTGTAAACATTCGCCAAACGAAACAGCTTTTGCAGCAATAACGTGTTCCAGCGGACCACCCTGAATTCCAGGGAATACGGCTGAGTCGAGTAGGGCAGACATCATTTTTATCTCGCCTTTCGGAGTGGTTTTTCCCCAAGGATTTGGAAAATCTTTTCCCAGTAAAATAATACCTCCGCGAGGTCCACGCAATGTTTTGTGAGTGGTAGAAGTTACTATATGAGCCCATTTCAAAGGGTTTTCGAGCAATCCGGCAGCAATAAGACCTGCAGGATGAGCCATGTCAATCATTAATAAAGCACCAACCTTATCGGCAATTTCGCGCATACGTTTGTAGTCCCATTCGCGTGAGTAGGCCGATCCACCACCAACAATTACTTTTGGTTGTTCACGTACAGCTACTTCTTCCATTTGGTCGTAATCAACACGTCCGGTTTCTTTATCAACGTTATATTCGCATGGTTTGTATAGTATTCCCGAGCTGTTTACCAACGAACCATGCGACAAGTGACCACCGTGCGAAAGGTTAAGTCCCAAAAATTTATCGCCCGGATTCAAACAAGCTAAAAACACAGCTGCATTAGCCTGTGCGCCTGAGTGTGGTTGTACGTTTGCCCATTCGGCACCGAAAATTTCCTTCAGTCGGTCGATAGCAATTTGCTCGCTTTCGTCCACCACTTCGCAACCACCATAGTAGCGCTTGCCCGGATAACCTTCAGCATATTTGTTGGTTAACACGGAACCCATAGCTTCCATAACCTGTTCGCTTACAAAGTTTTCTGAAGCGATTAACTCAATACCTTTTAATTGACGCTGTTTTTCGCGTGCAATGATGTCAAAAATAACCTGGTCTCTTTTCATTTTTATTATATGTTTTTTGTTTGTATTCTATTTTTTGTGGACAACTCTCGAGTTGTCCCTACAGGTTTTATTGATTCAATAATTCCTGAAATCGCTCGATGAATTTACCTACATGAAAGCCGTCCATCAGCGCATGGCTCACATGAACAGAAACCGGCATCCAAATTTGTTCCCCTTCCCGTGTAATTTTCCCAAAAGTGATTTTAGGAATACTGCGGCTACTGTCAAATTTGCGTGCATGGCTTGTTGATGTAAAATCGGCCCAGGGCAGGGTTGAGTAATGCAAAATATCCTCGCCCGCATGAGGAAATTTCAACCCTCGCTCATCTTTTACACGTTCAACTTCGGCAGTTGCTTGCATCATAAATACCTCAATATCTTCGTTGTACGGCATATAAGCATAACCATAAGTTTCATCTTCCCGAAATACTGTCGGACCCGCACCCACGCTGTCGTAGCAAACCACTTTATCACCTTCAATGCGGTAACGGAATTCCTCAATTTCGTTGGCAGCTTTCATTGATAAATACAAATAATAGAGCGAAAACGGATATTCTGAAGCTTTAGCTTTTCGATGAGCTGCCGAACATTCAACCTTTACGGTTATACCAAAAAGCGGCTCGTCGAAGTTTTTAAACACTTCGTAATGCTCCCGGCGTTTCCAGTTTGATAGGTCAATTATATGCTTCATAAGTCTACCCCTAACCCCTAAAGGGGAATTATGCTAGTTCATTCTATTTAAACTAAAAAATCTACATTAAATCAGAAATAAAAGTAACTTCAAGCCCCTTAAGGGGTTTGGGGTCTCTTTTTCTGTACCGTCCAGCCAAACTTTCCGATTTCCTCACCCAGTTTGTAATAATGACCATGTGAATAAGCTATCAGTTTAGCATCTGACAATTTGAACGTATCAGTTTCCGGGTCGATGTATTGACTATCG
>CAIQOG010000202.1 GCA_903873355.1 uncultured Bacteroidales bacterium | reverse complement strand
TCCATTGTTTCGGATTGTGGCTGGCAGTGAGTATAATACCGCCTGCTGCTTTTTCCATCGTTACTGCCAGTTCGGTAGTAGGAGTGGAGGCTAATCCGATATTCACCACATCGAAACCCATTCCGAGTAATGTGCCAATAACCACCTGATTAACCATTTCGCCTGAAATGCGGGCATCGCGTCCCACCACAATTTTGTTGGAATCTGTTTGCTTACTTGATTTGATTTGGGTGGCATACGCTGCCGTAAAACGTACGATATCGAGTGGGTTTAATCCTTCACCGGCAATACCGCCGATAGTTCCGCGAATACCGGAAATTGACTTGATTAGTGTCATGAATAAGTTTTTTGATTAAGACTTTTGTTTACTTTAAAAATTTTATTGTTAAAGTATAACCGTAAGGAGTTGAACTATTTGTATCGAAACCCATTAAAAATGGAACAATTATTTTTGCCTGTGAGTTATTTCGTTTCATATAACCAACCGCTTCCTGAAATCCTTTGCAAGATTGAGCCATGTTTTGGTAAACAAATTCATATGGAGAGTAAGCATAATCTACAGTATTCCAGTTGTTTATCGTGTCCGAGTTTTCAGTAAGTTCATATTGTTTGAAACGAGGGATAACAGTATTTTTTGGCTCTAATATGTAGCTTTTGTTAACTACATCTCCTGAATCTACCAAATGAAAATACAGTCCGCTTGAAGTTTTTACATAATCATTGGGCCCCCATTTATCAGTAGGAAAAGCATCTAATACATTGATATTGTTACGTTTGATATAGGTTTTTATCAAAGCTTGCTCATTATCCAACTGCTGTGCGTAAGTTAGTGTATTACTGCATGATGATATGAAAATCACGGTTATAAAACCTAAGAAAAGTAAAAACGAAATCTTTTTCATTTTGTGATATATTTATTCTACAAATATCCGATAAAATTGCGATACTTAAAAGTTAAGAAAACGAATAAAGTGATAAGAATTATGCTTTGTTTCTGAAATTAAATAGCTTATAGGTTAGTTTGTCACTTTTATTTTGCAAATAAGTGATGTGTAAGGTGGAATTACTTCATTATCACCAGTCATTCCATAAGCCAGATACCACGGAATAATAAATGTTGCGCTATCGCCGGTTTGCATCATCTTCAGTCCCTCTTCTATTCCTGTAATTGCTTGTTTTTTACCGATTATAATTTTCTCAGAACCTGCTTTAATGAGTGTGTTGTCAAGTTTAAATGACTGAAAATCAAACATGCAAATAGCAGAATCTTTTATTGTAGTACCATGACCTGTATGAAATATTTTATACCAGAATCCGATTGGACTTTTTTTAAATGTGCCATTTCTTTCAGCCACAATTCTGATTAAACTATCTTCCCGGTGTGTTAAAGCGTTGTTTATTTTCAGTAAGGTTGCATTATCAGTGTTTCTCTCAATTACCTTGTTTGAAGGTAGTTGCGGTGCTTGTTTTATACAGGAAAATAATCCGAAACAAAGTATTGTGACTAACAAGAATCTACTCTTTTTCATCTATTTTATCTGTCAACGATCAACTGACAACTAACGTATATTGGCAATGCTTATAATATCGGAGAAAACTCCAGCAGCAGTTACACTGGCACCCGCACCATATCCTTTAATCATCATAGGATATTCATTATAACGTTCGGTAGTAATAAGAATAATATTATTGCTGCCTTGTAAATCGTAGAACGGATGCAGGCTGTCTACTTCCTGTAAACCAACATTGCAATTTCCATTTTCCATGGTAGCAACAAATCGCCAACGTTTTCCCTGTGCATCCAAAGCAAGGCGCTTTTCTTCAAATTCAGCATCTAACTCTGGAACTGTTTTCCAAAAATCATCCAAACTTCCGGCAAAGTATTTATCAGGAATGAAAAGGTTTTTAACCACATCTTCCTGTTCAACTTTATATCCGGCTTCACGTGTCAGAATTACTAATTTTCGAATCACATCTTTTCCGCTCAAATCAATACGAGGATCGGGCTCGGCAAAGCGAGCTTCCTTGGCCATTAAAATTGCCTTGCTAAGCGGAATCTCAGCACTAATGGTATTGAAAATGAAATTAAGAGTCCCAGAAAGCACAGCTTGCATTTTAAGAATATGATCACCACTGTTTATCAAACTGTTCATAGTATTGATAATGGGAAGACCTGCACCAACATTGGTTTCGAAAAGGTATTTAACTCCACGACGACGAGCCGTTTCTTTTAATTTTGAATAATTTTCAAATGAAGAAGAAGCCGCAATTTTATTCGCAGCAACTACTGAAATATTGTTTTGCATGAGTGTTTCGTACAAATCGGAAATTTGAGGACTGGCAGTACAATCGACAAAAACCGAATTGAATATATTCATTGTCAGAATTTCATTACAAATCAATTCAGGGGAAACTTTGCTGCCCTTAGTTTCTAAATCCTCAGCATAATTTTCTAAATCAATCCCATGTCTCTCAAACATCATTTTAAATTCAGAAGCAATTCCTACAACATTTAATTTCAACCCGTTTTGGGACATGAGTTTAGGTTGTTGCTTTTTAATCTGATCCAGCAAACTTCCGCCAACTGTTCCAATACCTACAACAAACAGATTGAGTACCTGATATTCTGATAAAAAGAACGAATCGTGGATAACATTCAGTGCTTTGCGAAGCGATTTTCTATCTGTTACAAAGGATATGTTCGTTTCCGAAGCACCTTGAGCACAAGCTACCACATTAATACCATTTCGTCCCAAAGTTCCAAACAATTTTCCGGCAATACCCGGAGTGCGTTTCATGTTATCTCCCACAATGGCCACTGTGGCTAAATCGTCTTCAGAAAATATATTATCAATTTCTCCCTGAGCAATTTCAATAGAAAACTCATGACGCAATACTTTTACAGCGATCTCACTGTCAGCATTTTTCACTCCAATGGAAGTTGTATTTTCCGATGAAGCCTGCGAAACGAGGAATACGCTGATTCCACTTTTTGCCAACGAACGGAATATTCTGTAATTAACTCCGATAACTCCTACCATACCCAATCCCTGAATGGTAATGAGTGATGTGTCATTAATGGAGGAAATACCTTTAATAGCTTTAGCCGGTTCGTCAGTTTTTTCCTGAGAAATATATGTTCCGGGAGCTTCAGGATTAAATGTGTTTTTAATCACCACAGGAATGTTCTTATGGAAAACAGGGAAAATCGTTGGTGGATATATCACTTTTGCACCAAAGTTGCAAAGCTCCATGGCTTCACTAAAACTTAGTTTTTCTATAACATAGGTGTTGCTTATGATGCGTGGGTCGGCAGTCATAAATCCATCTACATCAGTCCATATTTCCAGTAATCGTGCATTCAGAGCCGCTGCCAGAATTGCCGCAGTGTAATCTGAACCGCCCCGTCCAAGGTTAGTCACAAAATTTGTTTTGCTGTCGGTAGAAATAAATCCGCCGCAAACACAAACTTTTGGTGTGTCTTTATAAGTTTCTTTAATCAGTGTATTGGTTTTTTCAAAATCAACAATGTGTTTGTCGAACTGATTGATGGTTTTGATTACTTTTTTTGAGTCAATATGTATTGCACCATGAATGGCATTGGCTATGATAACGGATGAAATGGATTCGCCATAGCTTACAATTGTATCAATGATTTTGTCTGATGAATCTTTAATCAGGTATATTCCACGCAAAATGTTGGAAAGGTCACCAAAAAGTATTTTTACATTCTCTATTGTATCTGTTGTTTTCTCAGGTAAAACCACAGCTTCAATCACTTCCATGTGGCGTGTCAGCATCGACTGATATTCATTCATATAACTGTCATCGCCGCCCGAAGCAAGTTTAGAAACTTTATAGAGCTGATCAGTTATTCCCGAAAGAGCTGATACAACAACAATTACAGGTTCATCTTGACCCTCTACTATCTTTTTTACACTCAGAATTCCATTGACAGAACCTACGGATGTTCCGCCGAATTTTAATACTTTCATCGCCTTACGTAATGTTAAAATTATTCAAATATTATACAGGTCGCAAAATTAGCGATTTTTCGGCAATAAAAATTGCATTTACCCTAATTTTGGCGAAAGTGTTGCAACTTTAGGAAAATTGAAGTACTTTTGCAGCGCTTTTAATAAAAGCAATGGTCTGGTAGCTCAGCTGGATAGAGCAACAGCCTTCTAAGCTGTGGGTCTCGGGTTCGAATCCCGACCGGATCACTTCTGATAATCAAGCATTTAAGGCGATTGTAAGTTAAATACAGTCGCTTTTTTTGTGCAGAAAAAACATGAAAAACACGAAAAAGTGTGCAAATTTTGCCTATTGGTTTACAAATAGTTTACAAATTCTTAAAATTTCAGATTATGATCAACTTCGAACCGTGTATTCGTAATTTTAAAAGTAATGGGTTTGCTCAGGTGTATATTCGTGCCATTAAGGTCAAGGAAGTGCAATATATTCCAACTCCTTATGCAGTAACCAGTAGTCAGGTTGAAAAAAATAAAGTGACAGATTATGGCATTATCGCTGAAGTAGCACCGATAATAAAAGACTACTACAACAAACTGAACAATGTATATTATGAGAACTGGACATTAAAGGAAGTTCTTGAATTTCTATCCAGAGATAGTGACGATATATCATTTACGAGATTCTATAAAGAATTCACCAATGAAATGATTCGAAATGGAAGACAAAACCCTGCTGACAATTATATTAGTGCTATCAATTCTCTTGTGAAATTCACAAAGAAAAAAGAACTAACCTTTTCAGATATTAATTCTAAGACAATAAATGCCTGGATAAAAAGTCTTGAAAAGACTAATCGAGCTAAAAACAGTTACCCAAACTGTATTGCAACCGTATTTAAAACGGGACTCCTTGAGTATAATGATTATGACAGGGATATAATACGAATAAAACATCAACCATTTATGCGGGTTGAAATCCCCAAAGCTGAAAAGGGTAAGAAGAAAGCTGTTTCAGTTGAAATTTTGAACGAATTATTTTCAACTGACATTTCCAAGGCATCACGGAAAGTGACTGCTCCATTGGCTAAAGATGTAGCGTTGCTTTCATTTTGTATGGCAGGTATGAATACTGCCGATTTATATTTTATGAAAAAAGAGAATCTAAAGAAATGGAAGTTGAGCTATAATCGACATAAGACAGAAACAGAAAGAGATGATCATGCTTATATTGAAATTACAGTTCCTGAAATGATTCGTCCCTTGTTTGAAAAATATAAAGGGAAAAAGGAACTCTTCAATTTTTCTGAAATGTACAAGAATAACGATGACTTCAATAAATACGTCAACAAAGGATTGAAGGATTTGTGCAAAATTGCTGAAGTGGAAGATGTGTCAACCTATACTTTCCGACATTCCTGGGCTACCATCGCCCAAAATGAATGTGGTGCTTCCACGGAACAAGTTGGATTTGCGTTAAACCACGCCTCTGCTCACCGAGTTACCGAGGGTTACATCAAAAAGAGTTTTTCGCCAATTGACATTTTGAACGAAAAAGTAATAAATTGTGTTTTTGGAGAAAACAAACTATGAGGATACCAAGTTGATTTTTTTTGTCACATTTGTTACATCCTTACAACTGTATCACTATCAGCTATTTAATGTGTAACAAAAGGTGTAACAAACTTCTCTTAAGCTGTAACAAAAAACTTTCTATAACCCAATATAATCTATTTTTCAATTATGTAGCAGAAAAATAATATTTCTACTACATAATACAAAATAAATGGGATGATACTTTTAACTGTAAACTAAGTCATCAATCACAATATTTTGGGGGTGGCGCTAAAATGGAATTATGATTTAAAACATAATCATCATCTCAAAGTTCCAAACATTTCCACCAATAATAAAAAGCTTCACGATTGGTTCTCTTCAGCTTATTCAGAAAATTGTAATCGGGATTAGAGATTATACATTCTGTTATATTGACTTTTTCATCAAATAAAACGAATGATTCTGACTTGTTTTTGGAAATTGATTGAGTGAAATATGCTACTTTTGCCGATGCCGCAATAGCTTCTTCGATTCGAAAGAAACCTTTCATAAGGTAGCCAGAAAAACGTTTTAAACCATTAGAAAGATCATTGAATTGTAATTTCTCCAACTCTTGCTTGTTGTTTTCCCTTCGGACCAGGACCAAAGCCGTATTGAAAATATCAGCAATTACCGTTTCTACACTTATTGACAAATTTCTATATTCAATTTGACGTTGTGCAATTGCCTCAAAAACGGACTTTACTTCCAACAGATTTGTAGCTGAGTCAATTAAATGGTTAATGTCGTACAATTGTTTTATAATTTCAATCCGTTTGTCAGGAAAATTTGGTTTTCCCAATAAATATGGCACACCCACGGTTGAAGGAGCAAAAGCAGTGAGTTTATCTCCCAAAATAGAATTAATTGAGGGAATAGTTACCATTGTATAAGGTTCTTGCGTATTTATCCATTTTGTGTCAATTGCCACTTGATTTGTTGACAGGTATGGACTCTCTTCAAATAGAACATCAAGCAAAATTTCAGCATTAGGGTTGATGTGAGATACGTAAGCAAACGAAAAATGTGCTTTCGGAATGCCTCCTTTATTTGTCCGGGGTTTGTCTTCTTCGAAAGATGAAAAAACAGATTCGTGAATTACAACTTGTAAGTGCTTTTCAATATCATCTTTACTTTCAAGTGTGGAAATATCTATATCCACGGAGAACCTGTTTGATCCAATTGGCATTAAAACAAGGGATGTACCACCCTTAAAAATAAATTTCAGACCGCTATTTGCCAATAATTCAAGCAGTGCAAAAGCATAAATCATTTTTTCAACTATTGCCGGATCAACTCTGGCAAACTCTTTTTGTTGGCGAAAGTGGGCTAACCATTCTTGACTAAAGGTATTTGGTTGTATCATTTTTGAAATTTTTCAGGATTAATGTTGGTTTGATTTAGTAAGAAATTTGTTATCTCAGTTCTTCTACTTCGCCCATGCGCATACGAAAGTAATTTAGAATAATTTATTGCTACACTTTTATCGGAATAGTTAAATATATTTTGCAACTCACTTCCCTGATAAAAGCTAAAAATTTCTTTGTCACAATAGGTATCCACGAGAATTTTCTCAATTGCAGGCACATTGCAGTTTTTTACTTTTATTGTGGGTGATTTATTAATTAAAGGCTTAATGATGATTGGATTCTCTTTTCCTATTACGAATTGCTCCATAGTTTTTTCATCCGGAAGAATAAAGGCATTGAAATTAAGGTCGGAAAAAAGATGAAAAGTAGGTTCTAATAATTCCTTTTCCACTTCAAAAATAATTAGTTTTTTAAATGGTTGATGAACCATAAAGTTATTAAGGCTATCACTCGACCAAATGCAATATGAAATTTCAGGATATTTTTTAGTGAAGATACGTCTAATTTTAATTAGAGTTTCATTTGGCTCGAAATGATAAACGGGTTTAATATTCAATGTATAGACCCCCTGTTTTACAGATTGAAGTAATCCTTTCCGGCTCATCTGCATAATTTGTTTTCGCAATGAGACTTCGGTTGTCATAGGATTTTTTAGTTTGAGAATCTCTAAGATATTTTCTTTCGTGACAATTCCCTCTTCCCCATATAGATTTTTGAGTTTTTCTATCATTTTGAAAGTTTTTATTTGACTGCAAATGTAGTAACAAAAGCGGTAAATACAAAATAAACCGTGTTTGTTACCACAAAGTACTTTGTTTTATGTATCTACAGAAATCATCTTTCAATAAAAATGTATAAGGTTTTAAGATTGATATCCGTGAAATTGGCGAGTTTGAATACTCTCATCCTAAAAAAAAGAAAGAATGTTTGATTTTACAAACATTCTTTCTAACTTAAAAAACTATTATCAGAGAGAACTAAAATTTCATTTTTATCCGATATTTGCTTTAAATGGATCATTACTAAAATACTCTGGAGCTTGTAAGTTAGCTTCACCCGGTGCTTTAGGTGGTGTTGATTCTAATTGCAAAGCAATTTCATTGTCAAGTTCAATACGCTCTATTTGAGGTATGGTGTATTGTTTTTTAGTTGTGTTCATACTATTTTATATTAATGGTTTTTGTTTTTGATTTTTTTATTCTCCTTTCCCGCCAACTCCAAGAAGGAGAAGGCGGTTGAATAGATTGCAAACAATTCACAGTTAAGGTTTTATATTAAAAATCATCAATCAATAATCACTTTTCTCGTTATAGTTTTACCTGCATTGGTTACAGTTACCATGTAAACTCCCGGTACAAATGAACCAATAGATTTGGTAGTTGCTGTAAGGCATTGAGATACTATGCGCTGACCAACTTCATTGTAAACTGCTACTGATGTATCACCGTTTGCTCCGTTAACTACAATCTGGTTGTTGGAAAGTGAAATCCAAACATTACCGTTCGAGTTCTGGTTGATACCTGTTGCTACCGAAGGAGCTTTGAACAACACTGTAAAGCGGGTTTCATTGTTTGCTGTTACATCAGAATAGAAGTTGTAATCTGCAAGAGTCAAATCCTGTTCGTAGTTCAACAAATTATCACGAAGTATAATCTGAGTGCCACTTGCAAAGTTTGCAAACTGAGAAGCTTTGATGCTGAAGTTATTT
>CAIQOG010000201.1 GCA_903873355.1 uncultured Bacteroidales bacterium | reverse complement strand
AATGCACACAACCATCAAAATACTGCTGAACAGCAGCGCGAAAACGTTTTTGGTAATGGAAATATCAAACGGACGAACTTCTTCGCCTTTGGCATCTTTCTCTACAATTTTTCCTTTGTATTTGCCTTCTTCGGCAATGCTAAGTCCTTCGTAAACAAGGGAATGATGAAACTCCGACGACAAAAATACGTGCCAACCGGTAGTTTTGCTGTAAACCATCACCGGCAGCGGAATGGAAATCTCGTTTTCGCCAATTTTGGTTATGTGCCAAACGTAGGAATCCGAAATGTGTTCCAAAATAAATGCACGAACATCCAGTTCTTTCGACTCTTCTTTTTTCTGCTCAGGCTCGTTGGCATACAGCCCCGCAACCGGCAAAGCCAGAAGAACTAAAAGGATTATTTTATACAAACGCTTCATTAATATTGGTTAATTGGTTAATTCGTTGACTGGTTTATTTTTCAACAGAATTAGTACCGTTATTCGTAACGTGTAACTTTATAAATTTCTCAACTGTAAAGAAAATATAGGTTTCCAGTGCAATGTAGGAGGCGTAAAATCCGGCAAATACAAATCCGAAAACACGTATATTATTTTTTACAATAAAATAAAAACCAAGCACATAAGCCATGGCAAAAACCAGTTTCACCAATTTGAGAATCATGTACAGATTCACCAGTTTTTTGCCGTCTTTTTTGTAGTTCTTTGCCAGAATCCAAATCATAGAGGCACCCATCACAAAGAACACACACGGAATATAGGGATACCAGCTAAAGGCTTCCTGCGGATACAAACTTTTGATTATTGCCCAACCTGCCCAGCCTAAAATGATTTCGACCAGCGCCAGCAAACTCAATAATTTCCCCGACAGTTTCTGCATATTTCTACTTTATTTAAACACATAGAACTCATAGTGTAAATTTCTCAAACTTTTATTCAACAAGTACACAATAGTCAAATGCCTGAAGGCATTTTATTTAAATACCGCAGGTGTATTTAAACTATGTGAACTTTGTCTGTATAATTTTAAAAAACTATGTTTATTATGTGGTTATTAAACCGCCTCCACGCAAACAGTAACTACATTATTGCTTATTTCGGCAAAACCACCATCCACCGTTAATTCGGTTTCCTGCTTATCTTTCACATCCACAAAACTGATTTTTCCTTTCGCCAGCGACGAAATGAGCGGCGCATGGTTTTCCCACACGGTGAAAAGTCCGCTTGTTCCGGGCAGCGTCACCGTTGTAACATCACCTGAAAAATAAATCTGTTCGGGAGTGATTATTTCTAATTTCATATTTCTTAAACCCCAAACCCCTAAAGGGGATTAATGAGTTTTTTTCTATATTGTTATTACTTTCAAACAGCTTCTACCGGGTATCACAATTTGTGATACCCCTATGATTATCAGCCAATTATTTTCTTTCAAAGGGTGTACCAAATTGGCATACCCAACTGAATATCTAATAGTTACATATTCCAAGTCCCCTTTAGGGGATTTAGTGGTCTATTTCTTCGACTGTTCAATCAGTTTCTGACCTTTGGCAATTGCATCGTCAATAGTTCCCACGCTCAGGAATGCCATTTCGGGAAGATAATCAACTTCGCCATCCAGAATCATCTTGAATCCGCGGATAGTTTCTTCGATAGACACCATCACACCCGGCAGACCGGTAAACTGCGATGCCATGTACATTGGCTGCGAAAGGAAACGCTGCACTTTACGGGCGCGTGTCACTGTCAGACGATCTTCTTCCGAAAGTTCTTCCATACCCAAAATGGAAATAATATCCTGAAGCTCTTTATTGCGTTGCAAAATTTGTTTTACTCGTTGAGCAGTATTGTAATGATCTTCGCCCACAATCAGCGGATCGAGGATACGTGAAGTTGAATCGAGCGGATCTACAGCAGGGAAAATACCCAGCTCGGAAATCTTACGGCTCAATACGGTTGTAGCATCCAAGTGCGAGAATGTCGTTGCAGGAGCAGGGTCGGTCAAGTCATCGGCAGGTACATAAACCGCCTGAACGGATGTGATAGAACCCGATTTGGTAGAAGTAATACGTTCCTGCATTTTACCCATTTCAGTAGCCAGTGTAGGTTGGTAACCCACCGCCGAAGGCATACGACCCAACAGTGCCGATACCTCAGAACCTGCCTGAGTGAAACGGAAAATATTATCGATAAAGAAGAGAATATCGCGTCCGGCACCTGAGCCGTCACCATCGCGAAATGCTTCGGCCACAGTAAGACCAGAAAGCGCTACCGACGAACGTGCTCCCGGAGGCTCGTTCATCTGACCGAAAACCAGTGTAGCCTGCGATTTTTCAACTTCTGCATAATCAACTTTAGACAAATCCCATTCGCCTTTTTCCATACTTTTCTTGAACTCTTCGCCGTAACGAATTACGTTCGATTCAATCATTTCGCGCAACAAGTCATTGCCTTCACGGGTACGCTCACCTACTCCGGCAAATACCGAAAATCCGTTGTGACCTTTGGCAATATTATTGATAAGTTCCTGAATCAAAACTGTTTTACCCACACCGGCACCACCGAACAAACCAATTTTACCACCTTTTGCGTAAGGTTCAATCAGGTCGATAACCTTGATACCTGTAAAAAGTACTTCAGTAGAAGTTGTTAAGTCTTCGAATTTAGGAGCTTCCCGATGAATAGGATATGCACCTTTTTTGGTAAGCGTTTTCATGCCATCAATCGAGTCACCGATTACGTTCATCAAACGGCCTTTCACCTGATCGCCCACAGGCATGGTGATAGGTGATCCGACAGCAACGGCTTTCAGTCCGCGACGAAGTCCGTCGGTTGAATCCATAGCCACTGTACGAACGGTATTTTCACCAATGTGCTGTTGAATTTCAACAATCAACTCTTTGCCGTTTCCGCGATCGATACTCAACGCATCGTGAATAGCAGGCAATTTTTTCTCTTCATTACCTTTCAAATCAAAGAATACATCGACTACCGGTCCAATGATTTGCGAGATATGTCCAACTAACTCTGACATAGATTTATAGCGTTTGGGGATTTTTTACTTTTATTCAGTCATAAAAACGGCTGCAAAAGTACACAAAATTTCTTATTTTGAGAAAGGTTTTGAAGTTTAATATATTAAAATAATTACAATTTTGGTATATTTATATTTAACTGAACTCTCGTAAGTAATTCAGCAGATTGGCATACCAAATAAAATGTATATTTATTAATCAAAATCACTGATTTATAGAGACTTTGTGCTGCTAACAAAACTCAAATAATACTCAGTAGAACAAAGACATTACGCCACACGTTTGGGTGGCGTAATGTCTTTGTCCGGAATAAATTGTTCTCTAAAATAATTAACCTATTTTAATCGATAGAGACTTAGGATAGCACGCGAAAGTTTAGCTAATTTATAAGTTCTTTCAAAATTTTCGTCATGAGAGGTTGTACGGAATTGCCAATTTCCTGCACCTCTTCATGGGTAACTTCAATTATTTTTCCGGGTACACCTAAATCCGTAATAATTGAGATGCCAAAACACCTGATTCCGGCATGATTAGCAACAATAACTTCAGGAACAGTACTCATCCCAACCGCATCGCCGCCGATAGTATGGAAATAACGATATTCTGCAGCAGTTTCAAAAGTTGGGCCTGTTGTGCCGACGTACACACCTTCTACCACGCGGATATTATTCTTTGTCGCTATTTGTTTGGCTTTTGCAATCAATTCCTTTGAATAGGCTTCGCTCATATCGGGGAAGCGTGGACCTAATTCAGGGTAGTTTTT
>CAIQOG010000200.1 GCA_903873355.1 uncultured Bacteroidales bacterium | reverse complement strand
TCTCAAAACTATTGTGTACTATGTGATAATAAACATATCAATAATAATTACCATTTACTTACAATCGTAGTTACTGATTAAATAAAAAAATGTTATCTTTGAATGATTATTAGTTTATTGAATACATGAGTAAATTTTCTGATATAAGAGCATTCCCGGCGGTATTTGCAATGACAATGTTATTGCTTATTTCTTGTGTAAATGATGTGGATTTGTCGAAAATTTCGAATGATGTAAAAATAGATCAATCGCTGGTTATTCCAGTTGGTGAGGTAAATCTGACTATTAAGGATATTATTGCAAAATTGGGAATGCCTACAGGTATTGACACGCTCAATAACGAAATATTTTTCCAAAACATAACCACTACGGAATATAATTTCAGATTATTCAGTCTGGCCGATTCGATTAAACCATTTAATATCGAAGCAACGCCGGTTCCTGTTCCGGTTACATTTCCGGCAGGCATAGAAATACCTTTCCCTGATATTTCTCAGGAACTTGATTTGGGAATTAATGCAAATACCGAAAAACAGCGGGTTGATATTGCGAAAATGAATTCATCGCTCCTGAATATTTCGGTAAATGTAACACCCGATATTGCTGTAATTCCTGCAAGCGATATTAGTTTTGAATTCGTTTTCCCTGCTGATAAATTAAAGATTGATAATGGTCAGAATCCTGTTTTCACACCAGGCGGATATGGGCAAAACGGACAGATTTCGATTGGTAGTTATACGATTTTTGCAAATGGTCAACAAAAAATTCCATACACAATAAAGGTAAAAGTAAAAACACAAAGTAACCCAGTTTCATTAGGTCCGACATCAAAGGTTACCATCAATATGAACTTTGCTGATATCGGTTTTGTAGAAGCCTGGGGTAGATTCAAAATATCGCACAGCGATGTAAAAACCATGGAATTCAGCATTAGTGATATTTCTCCGAATGCGAATTTCTTGTTCAATAATCCCACAATTGATGCCACAGCAACAACCAATATCGGTTCTGATATTATTATTAAGTTGGATTACCTGAAAGCATATAATAGTACCAAACCGGGTATTTCTCAGTTTTTATGGTTCGACAATCATACGACCAATTCCACATCCCTGACCTTTAACGGGCCGGTTATTGTTGGAAAATCAGATTCCACTTCGTTCAATCAATTCAACGACAACAATGGTGAAATTGGCAATCTTTTTAATCTCAATCCATATCCAAATACCCTGGAATATAAATATACCGTTTCAGACAACCCGGCTTCCACGCGTTTACTGAATTTTGTAACCAATGAAAGTAAAGTAAAATTCAATCTGAAAACCCGCATAAATATGAGTTTCAGAGACGGCAGTAATTATTCGTTTCAAGACACTGTTCAGAATGTGGGGCAATACTTATCAACTCTCCCCGATAATTTGGATTCAGCTGTTTTAGTGCTGAATATTTCAAACGGAATACCCATCAAAGCTATTGCCAGATTGACTTTTTGCCAATCATTTACCGCAAACGACACAATAGTAAGCAGCCCGGCAAATAAGTTTGGAAGCCTGTTCAAACCTCTCGAATTAAACGCCCCTGATATTAATCCGGATGGAAGTGTAAAGACAGGTGGAATAAAAGCCCAGACAATGTTGATAGGATTGAATAAAAATGCAATTATTGAATTGAAGAAAACCAAATTCATCGTTTGTTCGGTCGGCTTTGCAGGCAATAAGGCAGTTATTAATGGCGTACAAACGACTAATCCGATACATATAACAACTGCAAATAGTTTTAATGTAAAAGTGGGAATATTTCTTAAACCTTCGATCGACTTAACGCTTCAAAAAGCACATTTAATCAGGTAATAATAGATAATTTTGTTGAAATCCGTATAACTAAATCTACTTAATATTATGAAGATAATCAATAAAATAATGCTGTTGGTTTTAGCAACTATAGTTGTTCAGCAAGCCAATTCACAGACAGTTAATGTTCAGCAGGTTAACACCATGTATTTTATGGATAATGTTCCTCAACGGAACAATCTGAATCCTGCTTTTCAGCCTTTCAGTGATTTTTATATCGGACTTCCGGTAGTAGGTTTTACCCGTTTGAGTGTTGGCAACTCCTCTCCCATCCTTACAAATTTTGTTTTAGATCCGGCTGGTGGTACAGATAATTTTTACAATTCACTGACAGACCTAACAACCCTTCACACCAATATGCAACTTAATTTGCTGAGTTTCGGATTTCGCTCCGATAATTCCTATTGGAACTTCTCACTCACCGAAAATGTAAATGGACAAATGGCTATTACAAAGGATTTGTTTAAATTGTTGCTTTACGGAACTCCCGATGTAAATTCATTCAGCATGAAAAATATGAGTATGAACATGACTGCATACACCGAAGTTGCTGTTGGATACTCAAATCAACTTTCAGATAAATGGTCGATTGGTGGTAAACTAAAATTCCTTTATGGAAATAACGACATTTCATTCAATACCAGCGGGTTAACGCTGAATGCACTCTCAAACAGTTTAACACTAACCGGAACGGGCTTATTAAAAAACAACGGTCCACTAAGTATTAAACCTGCCGGACTGGGCGGTGCTGTAGATGTTGGTTTTACTTATAAACCTGATAAATTCATAACTTTTTCCGGTGCAGTTACCGATTTAGGTATGATACACTGGAATCAGAAGGTATATAATAAAGCGAACTTCAGTTATACGGGAATTACTCCGGGTATCGATACCAACCTCGATTCAGTCAGAAACTGTATTTTAACCGGTTTAAACAACTCTACGCCAGATTCTGTTGGCAGTGCCTATAATACTTTCACCACACCAAAATTAAATATCGGTGCTGAGTTTTCTCTGCTTGACAACAAGTTGAGTTTGGGTATTCTTTCCCGATCTTTATGGATGAATAGTGAATTCAATGAAGAAGTTACAGCATCCATTAATGGAAGGCCTGTTGATTGGATGAATCTGTCACTTTCTTACTCAGTATTTAATGGAAAATCAAGCAATATTGGTTTTGGTATGGGATTAAGAACCGGTCCGTTACACTGGTTTTTATCGGCCGATTATATTCCTTTTGACAAAAACTCAATTCATTCATTTAATCTTCCTATCCCATATAATACGCATGGTGTAAATCTTGGACTGGGCTTGACTATTGTACTCGGAAATCGTAAAGATGCTGACCGTGATGGAGTCACTGACAAGAAAGACCTTTGTCCGAAAACACCAAAAGGAGTAAAAGTTGATGTAAACGGTTGTCCGATTGATAGCGATGGAGATGGGATACCTGATTATCTGGACAAATGTCCCAATACTCCGCCTGAAGCAAAAAATTTCATAGATAAAGATGGCTGTCCTCTTGATGCTGACGGTGATGGAGTTCCAGATTACATGGACGAATGTCCTGACACTCCGAAAGATGCTATAGGTTTTGTTGATAAAAAAGGCTGCACGCTGGATAGCGATGGCGATGGAATTCCTGATAATCTGGATAAATGTCCGAATACTCCGGCAGAGGCTAAAGATTTGGTGGACAAGACCGGCTGTCTTGTTGATACCGATGGCGATGGTGTACCCGATTTTCTTGATTTATGTCCTAACAGCCCTTCAATTGCCAAAGGATTTGTCGACAAGAATGGTTGTACGCTTGATTCAGATGGTGATGGCATACCTGATTATTTAGATAAATGTCCTGAAACACCGTTAGAATCACATGGCATGGTTGATGCATCGGGATGTCCACGAGATACGGATGGTGATGGTGTTCCTGATTATTTAGATAAATGTCCGACAATTCAGGGGACTGTGAGAAATAATGGTTGCCCGGAAGCAAAAATCGAAGTGAAACCGGAAGTTATTCCTGAAATTAAGCCGGAAGTAGTTCCACTGCCAAAAGTTGAAATCAACAAAAACCTGAAAGTTTTATTTGAAAAAGCACTTCAGGGTATTCAGTTCGATGCTGCACGATACTCTATAAAACCGGAATCGTATGTTATACTGGATCAAATAGCTGAAGCATTAATTGATAATCAGGGTTATAATATTGAAATACAGGGCCACACAAACAGTATTGGAAGTCATGAGTCAAATATGTTATTATCTCAAAAGCGAGCTCAGGCAGTACTAACTTATCTGGTTTCAAAAGGTGTAGATGCAAAACGAATGAATTCTGTTGGTTTTGGAGATACTCTACCTGTAGCAAGTAATAAAACTCCCGAAGGCAGAGCTCTGAACCGAAGAGTTGAGTTTTCTGTTACAGCAATTAAATAAAACTTAAAATTTTATCTTTATTTATGCAAAATAATTGCAAAAATTATTGAATATTTGAGGGCATTTTAATACTTTTGTAGTCCAAATCAAAAAAATAAGAAAAATAACAATTTACAATGGGAAGAGCGTTTGAATACAGAAAAGCGACTAAAATGAAAAGGTGGGGTAACATGGCCCGCGTATTTACAAAATTAGGAAAACAAATAACTATAGCTGTTCGTGAAGGAGGTCCCGAACCTGATACAAATCCACGCCTGAGGGTGTTGATTACTCAGTCGAAAAAAGAAAATATGCCAAAAGAGAACGTTGATCGCGCTATTAAAAAGGCAATTTCGAAAGATGAAGCAGATTACAAAGAAATGGTGTACGAAGGATATGGACCGAATGGTATTGCTATTGTGGTTGAAACTGCTACCGACAATCCAACCCGAACTGTTGCAAATATTCGAAGCTATTTAACCCGTCATGGTGGTTCACTCGGCACAAGTGGATGTTTGCAGTTTTTATTCGACCATAAATGTGTTTTTAAAATCGGAATTAAACCGGATGTATCACTCGAAGACCTTGAACTTGAATTAATTGACTTTGGTGTGGATGAGTTGGTACAGGACGAAGATGGAATCATTCTTTATGGTGAGTTTTCTTCTTATTCCTTAATTCAGAAATATCTGGAGGAAAATGGTTTTGAAATTTTCAGTGCTGAATTCGAACGTATACCCAACGATATGAAAGAGCTGAATGAAGAACAAAAAGCTCAGGTTATAAAATTGCTTGATAAGATTGAAGAAGACGAAGACGTTCAGAATGTATTCCACAATATGATTGAATAAAAGTTATTTCAGGATTCTGCAACATTATCAAAGATTGATATGTTATACTATAACATGCTGAATCCCTGTTACTTTTTATACTGAGTTATTATGATAAAGAAAAGAGAGAAAAAATTATCAGTATTAATGGTGGTGGTACAGGTATTACTCACTTTATTGATGTTTCTGGGTACATCTCTTTTTTTTCCATACACCAAACACTATCTTCATAATACCATAGCACTACTGGCTCAGATTACCCTCATTTGGGGTGGTTTGCTGTATTACCTTAAACTTGGAACAATTTTCAGAGCAACAAAATTATCCACCATGCTCCGTGGATATATGGTAACAGTATTTTCGGGTTGTCTCCTGCTTTTTCTGGAAGTGATATTTATCTCACATTTCAGGCCTATAAACTATTCAATTGAATACATTGTAATTTTCGGAACCCTTAATCTGGCAGGTCTAATCATTTTTAAATTTGCATTCTACAATGGAATGTTATTTCTGCGCAGGAAAGGCTATAACAAACGAAATGTTCTGATAATTGCAAATCCTGAATATAAGTCATTTATCGAATCATTTATCAATGCAAAAGACTGGGGATATGAAGCTTTTTCGATTGTTTCTGTAAAAAAAGAGATGAAAAAGCATTTCGAAAATGCTGAAATATTCACAACTAACGAAGAACTTTTTAGCTATATAAAATCGAATCCGGTTGATGACATATTTTATTGTCTTCCGATAACAGATAATCCATTTGATGTAGAAAAACTTATCGAAGATGTAAAAACAATTGGTGTTACACTCTATATACTTCAAAAACCGGATATTAAAAGGGGGTTCTTATTCAGACAACCTTCGCTAATGAATATGAACTATGTTACTCACAGCACATTAACAGATAATTACCTTGGAATAAAAATTAAGGATTTATTCGATGTTATTTTAAGTGTTATTGCACTTTTCATAGTATCTCCTTTGATACTTCTGATAATATTACTAATTAAATTAAACGATGGTGGTGATATTTTCTTTATTCAGGAAAGAGTTGGTTTGAATGGTCGACTTTTCAGGTGTTTCAAATTCCGCACCATGGTAATGAACGCAGAATCGTTGCTTGAGGAAATAAAAGGACAAAACGAAGCTGATGGCCCTGTGTTTAAAATCGGAAATGACCCCAGGATAACTAAATTAGGACGTTTTCTGCGAAAGACTTCATTGGACGAACTTCCTCAGTTTTACAATGTCATAAAAGGAGAAATGTCAATTGTTGGACCACGTCCACCATTAATGAGAGAGGTACAACAATACGAACAATCACAAATGCGCAGATTGAGTATGAAGCCGGGAATTACCTGTAGTTGGCAGGTTTGGGGTCGCCATCAGGTTTCCTTTAAAGAATGGATGAAAATGGATCTGGATTATATTGATAACTGGTCGCTTTGGCTTGATTTAAAGATAATGATTGCTACTGTTGGTGTTATTCTGAAAGCTAACGGACAATAAGTCTCTTACCTATCAACTTTTTCTGAAATAAAGTCAATCACTGTTTAATTAACGTGAGTTCGATATAAGATTTTATCTCATGACCTCCCCCAACCCCTCCTATGAGGGGTGTAGTTCCTACAATTTAGAAATAATGTTTTAAAAAATAAACATTATTTGCTGTTTCTATGTTGCACACTTTGTCCCCCTCCTTGAAGGGGTTAGGGGAGGTCTTACTAAGCATATATAATGTAATTTGTTGATTTTCAATTTTTTTAAATGATATCAAGTTTTATGTTATGTCGAACTCACGTTAATTATAAACTACTCAATATAAAAGAAATAGGATGACCAATTAAGACCATCCTATTTCTTTTATATTACATTTTGGTTTCAACCCATTTTACGGACTTTCCAAATTCCAAAGAATCCAACTAAAGAAAGTAAAATTCCTGTTCCACTCCCTAAAGGAAGACATGGTGGCGGTGGGGTGTTTGGATCTTCTCCCGGATGCGCTCCACCTCCGTTGCCAATAGGAACTCTGACAGTACCTTGTAAGGCTGTTGAACCTTGAGTCAAAGTAGTATTAGAACCACTACCCGTTTTAGTTGAAAACGAAATAGCTCCACCACCGGTAATACTTTGTTTGTCTTCAGAAGTTGAAGAAATAATTCCTGAAGTTGCAAATGAACCGGTAAGTCCTACAGCTGATCCAACATCACTTCCATTATTGGCAATGTTTACCGCATATTCGTCAGATCCACCTCCGGAACCGCTTCCTTTTTTGAGTTTAACCATTTTGGTTCTGGTGTCAATTGTGATTAAACTCAAACCTGATGCCTCATTTTGATATGAGTAAGATACTTTACGGGCATTTTGAATTTTTCCTCTCCAATCTACCCCAATGCTTGCAAATGCTTTGTTCATTGCATCGCCTGAAATTCCCTGAAATGAACTCCTTAAAGGTGTAAACGGCAATGCTAATATGATGCTAGCAATTGTCAATACACCAATTAAAACAAAATTAATGTTCTTTTTCATACGTTTATTTTTTATTTGATTATAAATCGTTGTGTTACTGTAATTGAATTTGTTTCTGATTTGGCAATATAAATACCAGGAACTAATTGTTTTGTATTAATTGTTTTTGTACTGTTTTCATTTACCGATGATACTTGAATTACTTTACCGGCAACATTATAAAGTGTAAAAGTTGCAGAAATATTCGATAAGTTTTCAATATAAATACCATCTTCTGTATTATAAAG
>CAIQOG010000199.1 GCA_903873355.1 uncultured Bacteroidales bacterium | reverse complement strand
TTCTGCGAAAATCTGTGCCATCTAGGGAAAAATAACTCGCCACAGATTACACAGATTTATTTCTTCTGCGAAAATCTGCGCCTTCTGCGGGAAAACTAAGTTGTTAAAATTTACTTATACAATAAAATAAGACTGTCTTTATTTTTAGGATCGGCCCACTCCTGCACACTTTGTAATATTACCGAATGATTTTTTTCGAGCCCTAATACGTAATGATTTTTAAAAATAATGGTCAGATTATTTTCATAGCGCCAATAAGTTGAGGTATCTTTTGTTCCTCGTTTAACGGTTTTAAACCTATCAATAATTTCGGGATTGCCAACTACTTTTTTAACCTGCGCTTCGCTCATTCCAGGTTTAACTTTTGTAAAATCTTTTTTTATTTCGGTATCGTCTGTTTGTGCACTTGCCGAAAAAACAAAACCCATAAAACATAAAAAAAGCGTAATCAATTTTACAAACACAAATTGCATATGCAAACTCATTACGCTCTCTTTTTTATTTAGCATGTATTATAAAAAAGGAATTTTTACAACCTTAGCTTTTACTTGCTTTTCGCGTATTTCAATAAATATTTCGGAATCAACTTTTGAAAATTCGGTTTGAACATAACCCATACCAATGGCTTTGTTTAACGATGGCGATTGAGTTCCAGAGGTTACTTCGCCAATGGCATTTCCGGCAGCATCTTTTATAATGTGGTGCTGACGAGGAATTCCTCCACGCTCAACCATTTCAAAACCTACCAATTTTTTTGTTGGTCCGTTTTCTTTAATGGCTTTATGATAATCAGATTTGGTAAATGTTTTGGTAAACTTAGTAATCCAACCTAAACCAGCTTCGATTGGCGAAGTTGTATCATTAATATCATGTCCGTATAAACACAAACCTTTTTCTAAGCGTAAAGTATCGCGGGCTCCTAAACCAACCGGAATAATATTAAATTCCTTTCCAGCTTCAAACACAGCATCCCATAATTTACGTACATCTTTATTATCGCAATACAATTCAAAACCTCCAGCTCCGGTGTATCCTGTGTTCGAAATAATGACATCTTTAATACCAGCCATTTCGCCCATTTTAAAAGTGTAATATTCCATTTCAGAAAGATTCACCGCTGTAAGTTTTTGCAACGCCTTAATTGCATTCGGACCTTGAACAGCCAGTAAACTCATGCCATCACTCATGTTTACCATTTCAACACCAAAAGTATTGTGCTTGGTAATCCAGTTCCAATCTTTTTCGATATTTGATGCATTAACCACCAAATAATATTCGGTTTCGCTGTAGCGATAAACCAATAAATCATCAACAATACCGCCATCATCATTTGGCAAACAACTGTATTGAACTTTGCCATCAAATAATTTAGAAGCATCATTTGAAGTAACCGATTGTATTAAATCTAAAGCTTTATCACCTTTAAGCATAAACTCGCCCATGTGGCTAACATCAAAAACGCCAACCGAATTGCGAACAGCCAAATGCTCTTGAATTAAATTGGTGTACAACACAGGCATATTGTAGCCTGCAAACTCAATCATTTTGGCTCCCAAAGAAGCATGAAGATCAT
>CAIQOG010000198.1 GCA_903873355.1 uncultured Bacteroidales bacterium | reverse complement strand
TTGGAGTGGCGGTGTATATGGTGCTGAAGTATATTTAAACCTACCTCATTCTTTCGAGCCTTGCCGCATCCAGCCTCAGAAAGATAAAAAGCAGAATAGTAAAGCCCCAGAGCGAAGAACCGCCGTAGCTGAAAAACGGCAGCGGAATACCGATAACGGGCATAATCCCAAGTACCATCCCCACGTTTACCATCAGGTGGAAGAAGAAAATACTCGCCACGCAGTAGCCGTAAACGCGGCTGAATGAATCACGCTGTCGCTCGGCCATGCGGATAAGACGTGCGAGCAAAAGCCAGTACACAAAAAGCACCAGCGTTGAACCCCAGAAACCATGCTCCTCACCCACCGTACAGAAAATAAAGTCGGTATCCTGCTCCGGCACGTATTTCAGTTTAGTTTGTGTACCGTTCAGGAATCCTTTTCCAAAAAATCCACCTGAACCGATGGCAATTTTCGACTGATTCACGTTATATCCTGCACCCAGCGGCGCATCTTCCATATTGAGCAACACCTTGATACGAAGTTGCTGATGGGGTTCAAGTACTTTTTCGAACAAATAATCGGCCGAAAAACAAAACAATACCGATCCAATTGAGAATACAATCAGAAACCAATATTTTTTGTATCGGTTAAACATTTCGACAAAGAGCCAGTAAATACACGAAGCAACCACTGTAAATATAGCTACATAATTGTAATTCAGAAAAATCCAGAAATTCAGAAAATACGAAGCAACTGCAATGACAACTGTTCCCAGCAGTAAAATCAATGCTTCTTTCTGGTTTCGGCAGAAGAAAATAGCATATCCAATCTGAACTATCAGAATCAAAAACATTCCCAGAATCATCCCCAGCGTACCATGATCGACCTGAACAGGAACGATACTCAGTTTGATAATTGTGACGAATAGAACTACTGTAAACGAACCAATAAGAAGCACGTTTCCATTCATACCTTCGCGGTAAAGCATCAGCATAAAAGCAGCATAAACCAGTGCCGTACCGGTTTCATTCTGGAGCACAATCAGTATAAACGGAATAAAAATAATGAGACCCAACGGAACTAAATCACGCCAGTTTTTGAGTTTATAGTTGTATGCACTCATGTATTTCGAAAGAGCAAGTGCTGTGGCCATTTTGGCTAATTCGGCAGGCTGAAAACTTACCGGTCCAATGACAAGCCACGAGCGGGAACCCTTGATGTCGTGTGCCAGAAATATGGTTGCAAAAAGTAATAAAACAGCACCCACATAAATAAACCAGGCAAAAATATTATACAGCCTTGAGTCAATAAGCAGAATAATACCGGCCAGCGAGAATCCTGTCAGAATCCAGATAAACTGCTTTCCGGCACGCTGGCTGAAGTCGAAAATACTGGCCTGATCGAAGTTGTAGCTGGCACCGTAAATGCTTATCCAACCCATAAAAACCAACAAGACGTAATAGATTACGGTTGTCCAGTCTAATGCATATTTTATACTAACGTTTTTGGACATTTGAATTGGTTACTATATTTGAAATTCGTTCTTCTTCCTCAGGTTTGGATATTTTTCCTTTTATATACTGTTCCACCATCAGACTGAAAATTGGTGCAGCATAGGTTGATCCAAAACCTGCATTTTCAATTACAACGGCAATAGCAATTTTTGGATTTTCGCGTGGTGCAAAACCAACAAGAATGGCGTGATCTTTCCCGTGACTATTCTGTACTGTACCTGTTTTTCCGCACAAACTGATATCGGGTAATTTACTGGCTTTGGCAGTTCCAAACTCAAAAACACGCCACAAACCTTCGTTTACAATCGGGAAATATTGTTTATCCACCATGGCCACGTGCTTGTTTTTCAACATTGAGTCACATTTATTCAGGTGAGGTGTGATATAATATCCCTGATTGGCAACGATACACATCTCGTTGGCAAGTTGAAGCGGCGTAACCAGTATTTCACCCTGCCCGATGCCCAATGAACGAATGGTAATGGCACGCCAGCCGGTAACAGCTCTATAAACTTTATTGAAAAAATTCTCAGTGGGTACAAATCCACGCGTCTGTTCGTAGATATCGCTTTCAGTAAACTTTGCTCCGAAGCCGAAACTTTTCACCCTATCCGACCATTCCTGAAAGTTTTTTCTGAAAGCAGCATTTTTCTCACCGTAACCATCTTTTTCAACAGTTACACGAAATGAATTCCAGAAATAAGGGTTACAACTTTGCTCAATGGCACTCAGCAAATTTACCGGCGAACCGTGATGGTGGGTACATTTCACTGGTGACGACTCCGGTCCGTTACACGGGAAAATAGTACCAGTATTGATTCCGCCCATTTGCTGACAAATCAGCGCCTGAATAGGCTTAAACGAAGATCCGGGTGAATATTGAGCCTGCGTGGCACGGTTTAAAAGTGGTTTGGTAGGGTCGTCGAGTAACTGTTTGTAATTTTTTGAGCGCTGGCGGCCTGATAAAAGCGTTGGGTTGAATGATGGATTGGAAACCATAGCAAGTATTTCGCCAGTGGCAGGCTCGATGGCAACCACACTACCAATCTTTCCTTTCAGCAACTTTTCAGCAAGAATTTGTAATTTAGAATCGAGTGTCAGGGTCATATTTTGACCTGCTTTCGGAGCTATATCTTCTTTTCCATTCTCATATTTTCCTTTGATTCGTCCTTTAGCATCGCGCAACAGAATTTCAACTCCTTTTTCGCCGCGCAAAGTCTCCTCGTAAGTATATTCTATGCCATCGCGACCTGCATAATCACCCACTTTGTAATAGTCGTCGTTCTCAATTTTCTTCTGCGAAACTTCGCCAATACTTCCCAAAACATGAGCTGCAGCCGAAAACGGATATTCGCGCAACGTACGGTTTTGAATATAAAAACCGGGATATTTGTACATCGATTGCTGAATAGTGGCAATATCCTCAATGTTTAATTGTGACATGAAAAGTTGAGGTGTATACGACGAGTAACCCGGATTTTTACGGCGGTCTTTTATTTCAGCAATCCGATTAATAAAATACCGTTTGTCAATACTCAGGGCTTTGCAAAATGAAACAGTATCCAGGTCGCGGATTTCACGCATGATAAGTGCAATGTCGTAAGCCGGCTTATTATAAACCATCAGGATATGATTTCGGTCATAAATCAATCCACGGGGAGGAAACTGAGTTTTCTTAAGGAAAGCGTTACTATCGGCACCACTTTTATATTTGGTTTCGATAATCTGGATGGTGAAAAGTCGCAAAACATACAAAACAATGACAGCAGTCATGATTCCGGTAATCACGTACCTTCTGCTTTGTAATGCATCGTTTATCATAATCTATTTCTTATTTAGCGATTGAATGCCCAGAATAAGAAGGATGGTAACCGCAGAACTAAGTATAATTTTTGCCAGCATCAGCCAGAAATGGGCGAATGAAAAAGCTTCGAGAATGAACAGGGTTGTGTGATGTATAAATACCATAAAAACAACATACTTCACGTACGTTCCAACACTGAAAGTATAATAGGATGGCGTGGGGTTGTTGCCTTCGTCAATAGTAATGAAAAGATTGATAATGCCATTGCGTAGAAATGCTATCAGAACGGTGGCAAAAGCGTGCATCCCCGGTGTATTAGAGAAAACATCAATGGTCATTCCAAGTCCAAAAGCCAATAATAAAGCAGCCCATCGTGGCGTTCTTACCGGAAGCGAAAGAATGAAAAGAATGTAAATATACGGATTTATAAAACCCAGAAACTGGATGTTGTTTAGCACCAGTACCTGAACAAGTACGAGTATTATAAAACGAAATATGTTCTGTAGAACTACGGGCATTTCTTTTAGTTCATAGTTTATAGTTTATAGTTTATAGTTTTGTATTAACTATAAACTGCCAACTATAAACTGAATTTATTGTTCTTCGGACTTCTTTTCAAGTCCTTTTTGTTCGTTATAATTCAGATAATTAATCACTTTTACGTGCGAAAGTGTGCGGAAATTCACTGCTAATCTCACCTTGATTTTATAGTAGGCATCACTTTCCTTAATTTTGAAATCTTCAATAGTTCCAACCGGAATTCCTTCGGGGAATGTGCTGGTCAGACCACTGGTTATAAGTGTATCACCATGCGAGAACTCCACGTGACGGGCAATATCAGTAAGGTTGGCATAGCGGTAATCCTCGCCACTCCACAACAGACCGCCACTGTAATTATTTCGTTTAAACTTACAATTGATTTCGATTTTTGGGTTCAGAATAGGAATTACCACCGAGAAACGCCGGGATACATTTTTAATTATTCCAACCACACCTTCATCGCTCACCACACCCATATCGGGTCTAATCCCATCAATCTCACCCTTGTTCAGGGTTATGTAGTTTTGAATTTTGTTGGTGGTACAACTTATCACTTTAGCAGAGATAAACTGATATTCCATTTCGGGAGGAATGCGGAAACGAACTGAATCTTTGGTTTCGGGTTTCAGAGTTTCAAGCTGATTTTGCAACTTGATTACCTGATTTTTCAGGCTTGTATTTTCTTCCGAAAGATTATCGTTGGCCGCACGTAACTTAAAAAATTCTACAACTGAATTACTCCACTCGTACATACCTGCAACAACAGAATTGCAGGATGAGATATAAATGCTTTTCTGATAGCCCTGATTTTTCACAATCATAGTAAATGATATTAATTCAAGAAATATGAATAATATCACCACACTGTAATTAATCAAAAAATTGATGAGGTTCTTCATGAATGATTCAGGGGCAAACGGAAAGTTATATATACAAAAAATCGATAAACACATGAAAACCATGTATTTATCGATAGTTTGAAAATATTTATCTAATCATGAACGAGAATTTGTCTACATTTTTCAGAGCAATACCTGTACCACGAGCCACTGCATGCAATGGATCATCGGCTATGTGGAACTGAATGTTCAACTTGTCGGTCAGACGTTTGTCCAATCCGCGAAGTAACGCTCCACCTCCGGCAAGGTAAATACCTTTCTGAACAATATCCGAATACAATTCAGGAGGAGTTTGTTCCAATGCGCTCAGAATAGCTGCTTCAATCTTCGAAATAGATTTTTCGAGACAGTGAGCAATTTCCTGATACGAAACCGGAACCTGCATAGGAAGCGCGGTCATACGGTTTGGTCCGTGAACAATATAATCTTCGGGAGCATCTTCCAGATCGGTCAAAGCTGCACCTACATTTATTTTGATTAATTCAGCTGTACGTTCACCTACTTTGATGTTGTGCATACGTCCCATATATTCCACGATGTCGAGGGTTAAGTCGTCACCTGCAATACGGATAGATTTGTTTGACACGATACCACCAAGCGAGATAACTGCAATTTCGGTAGTACCACCGCCTATATCAACAATCATACAACCGTTTGGAGCTTCCACATCGATGCCGATACCGATAGCAGCAGCCATTGGTTCGTAAATCATGTAAACTTCACGTCCACCGGCATGTTCGGATGAGTCACGTACCGCACGAATTTCCACCTCAGTACTTCCCGAAGGAATACAAACCACCATTTTAAGGGTTGGTGAAAACAAATGATTTTTAGAAGGAATCATTTTAATCATACCGCGAATCATTAATTCAG
>CAIQOG010000197.1 GCA_903873355.1 uncultured Bacteroidales bacterium | reverse complement strand
TTGAATTAATTGAAAAGAAGAAAGTCGGTAGAGAAAATTATTTTGTAAACAAAGCACTTTTTTCACTACTTACAAATACAGTTGATGTCAAGAATATTGAATAACAATGGTTGGAATAGTCTATTTGTAAATCAACTCACGAACAAACTTATACAGATAATTCTAATTCTCATCTCTCATATTCAAAACACGCCAGGTTTCAATGATCTGTGAGAAGTAATTTCGGTATATATTCTGTAAACTCAAATTTCTCTGGAAATTGAAAAAAAATATTTCAGGATTTTTCCGCAAAATTCAGAACAAAATAGATTCTAGGGTAAGTTTAAGAAAATTTTCTAACAGAAAAAGAAAGATTTTATGAATATGTATTGTTTTATTTCCATAATGCAGTATATTTGCTGCGTAATAGAAATGAAATGAATCATGAACTACCTGGAATTTAAGAATAAGATGTTTGATTTGGCCTGTTTTAGTAGTAATCAGGTTTATGCTTGGCAACCCAATTTCGATAGAAATAACTTTTCGCAATGGATAAAGCGTGGATTGTTGGTTCGGTTGCGACAGGGCATTTATACTTTTCCCGAATATATAAGCAAACCTGATTTTAGTTTGTATTTTGCCAATCGAATTTATCGACCTTCGTATGTCAGTCTTCATACTGCACTGGCTTTTTATGGAATGATACCGGAAGCTGTGGTTCAGATTACGAGTGTAACATCACTTAAGACAGCCAATTTCAGTAATTCTATTGGAGAATTTTCTTACAAAAGTGTAAGTGAGGAATTAATGTTCGGTTATGACCTGAAACCACTCACTGATGGACGGACGTTGCAACTTGCAAAACCTGAGAAAGCCATTCTTGACTTACTCTATCTGTATCCCTTTTATAATACGACAAATGAGTTAGAAGAACTACGTTTAGACGATGATTTCATGCTCGATGAATTCAATTGGGAGTTAATGCAGACCTACATAATACAGTTCAAAAATAAAACACTTGAGAAAAGAATAAAATTATTAACTAGCATCTATAAATAATGATACAACTGGAGCTTATCAAAAATTACTTCCCTCTTGAAATGAGAGAGAATGCAATTTTTCAAAAACACATACTGAAAGAATATCTTCAATTAATGATTCTTGATTTTTTGTCCACAACGCACTTTGTACGGAAAATCACGTTTATTGGTGGTACTAATCTTAGATTGGTAAAAGGTATCGATCGTTTTTCTGAAGATTTGGACTTTGATTGTAAGGACTTGACGAAAGAGGAGTTTATGGGAATGACAGATTCCATTTTACAATTCTTACAACGTAGTGGAATGCGTGTTGAGGTTAGGGATAAGGAAAATGACAAATTAAAAGCATTTAGTTTCCAGACTGGTTGTTTCAGCATTTTTATTTAATAGTTTACCGATATTCCGTACACCTTCTGTTTCAGTTACAATCCAAACCACATAAGCGGTCTTGGGAGGATTCAGCCTTTCAGCAGCAGATAAATTTCTGGCAATAATGGAAATTTTGTAATTTTCATTATTATCCTGACTCATAGTGGCGGTTATGTCAGCAGCAGGAGTTACATTCGAGACAGGGAATTTGACCATAGTTGCACACGACGATATTATAAGTACAAGTGCTAAAAGGCTAAGTGTTTTAAATGTTTTCATCTCAGTTGATTTTATAAATTTTCC
>CAIQOG010000196.1 GCA_903873355.1 uncultured Bacteroidales bacterium | reverse complement strand
GTTTCATGCTGCAAAATAGGACAATAAAAAACACCAACTTGGTGTAAGTCGGTGTAAGTCGGTGTAAGTCGGGGGAAAATATCGTAAATTTTCTAATATTTACATATATTTTTGAAGCTCTTTAAAATCATTTTCTGCTTCTGTCGAATCTGTATTGTTAAACTTTAGAAATTTTATCACTTCAATAAAGGTTCTTTGCCTTGCAAGTTCAGCTCTGCTAGAATTTTCAGTTTCAGATCCTTTCCCAAAAATTCTATAATCACGATTTAGAATCAGATTATATTTCTCAACAAGTTTTCTTGGATATCCAACACCTCCGAATTTATCTAAAACAGATTTTCCGTTTTTATTATTAATACTGATACCTTGATAGAAACAGATAAGTGCAATATAGGAATGTGATAGACGTGTTTTTGTAACTTCTATTTCTTTTGTGTCATTTTCTTCTTTTATACTCAGGGAATCATTTTTAATCAATGGCTTAATTTCATCGATAAACCTTTTTTCATCCTGAAACCATTTCTTAATCATTCTTCTATAACGTAAATCCTCATTTTTTGAGTCATTTTTGTACCCATACTTCAATTCCTGTTTGCGGTCATTTATTATTAATTCCATTTTGATTTTATCTACATCAGAAATAAGACCTTTTTCGTAAAGCGATATTCCATTCACTTGGATTAGTAGATAGTTGGTTAAGGTAATTAAATATTCAAACAAACTACTTTTAGTGAATATATTGACTTCTGACATTCCGGAATACTTATTTATTACAGGTTTTCCGTTTATAATCGGGAGGATATTTTCAAAGTGAGTTTTGAGTTCTCCGAAATAACTATTTAGCTCAAATGGGAATATTTTAAGCCAACGATCATAGGTTTTCTTCAGAACAATGAGATCTGTTTTAGGTCTGATAGTAGGATTCAGATAGATTTCAAGATAATCATGTATTTTGCTAATCTTTTCATTTGGTATTTCAGAATGATTGGATAGAAGATTCTTAACCTGATGGATATAAGCCATTAAATAAAGTGGTCTGCCACAATGAGCAGGAAAGGAACCGAAGCTTGAAATTATCCAGCGTAAGTATTCAATGATTTCATTATCCCAATTTTCAGAAGTATGCTTGTTAAGAATAAATTGAATTGAGAAAATAATTTTATACGGAACAACATCCGGAACTTGTACATAATCTTTTATATCAAACTCTTCCAGATTGATTAGATTCTCATAATAAGAATTCCAAAAAGGGAATCCAGGATTATGTGAATCACCTTTGAATCTCTTTCTTAATACTTCAGTCAATTCCTTTATGTAGTCTTTATAAAGAATATAACAGTTAGTTTCGCATTCACATTTTATTTTTTCTGTAAAAAATGGTATTTCAAATATACCTGCCTCCATTTCGAATGCTTTATTCTCATGAATTTTAAAAATGTCTTCATTGACGTAAACCGTAATTCTTCTTTTGGACATAAATATAAAAAATAATCATAAAACCTTTACAGCTTCGTCTATAACATTGCTATTGAAACTATCGAGATAAGTGTTAGTTGTTTTAAGGTCTTTATGACCTAGAATTTGAGAAATAACTTCCCTTGGAACATCATTGTTTTGCAAACTCATAGCCATGGTATGGCGGCTAACATACGAAGTTATGTTTATATCGCTAATGCCAAATTCAATAGCCATACTTTCAAGATATGAATTTAATTTTTTCAATCTCGATTTTAAATGGTTGTATAATTTTTCACCGGACAAACCTTCAATAGTAACAATTGGCAGTAAGTAATTTTCAACCGATTCCTTCATGCCACAAAGTTCATTGATTAGTGTCTGAAGTTCGTCTGTCAGTTTTATATTAATTGCTTTAGCTCCTTTGCTGTTTTTTGTTTTATGACGTTTATAAACAATGTATTGACCGTTTTCTAATCTTTTTACATTTTCATGCGTTAATCGAGCCATATCTACAAAACTCATTCCGTAACAAAAGTATGAAAAAAGGAATAGTTTTCGGGCATATTCGTTTACTTCTTTTTCCGAATGAGTTGATTTAATTTTCAATAGGTAATCTGACGGTAAATAGCGTTTTTCTGTTTCTTCTCCTAACTTAGCAACTTCAAAACCGCCTTTCCCGAAAGGATATGTTGTAGGACTGGCTTCTTTGGCTTCAATGGCCATATTTAATACAGCACGTAAAGATTTGAAATAGATTCTTCGTGTATTACCGGTACAGCCATTCCGCTGTACTATTCTTTTATTACCCTTTTTACTTGTATAAACTGTTTCGCGAGGCATTTGTAGGAAAGTATCTAACGCTCGGACGTATTTAATATCAATCTCCGGAAAGAGTTTTTTATCAATGTTTTTGTCAAATATTACAAGCATGTCTAACAATCGCTGGTAACACAATGCATT
>CAIQOG010000195.1 GCA_903873355.1 uncultured Bacteroidales bacterium | reverse complement strand
TTGAATTACCGAACGGGTTTCAGATATAGTATTAGTTAATTCTATCATTTATTAGTATTTAATCTTTTGTTAAGCTGGATCAGGTTAGTAAGCCGATGGGAATTCATGCTTGTCGCATGTGGAATCTTTGCTGCCTGTTAATACTCATTTTGCCACTAAAGTAAAAAAGCACCAAATTTCACAAAGTAAAAGTCAGGAATAAATCTTAGGAGCAACACAAAATCAGAACAAAGCTGTTTTTGTGCCTTTTTAGAGCCTTTGTGTTTTCGTGGCATTATTGATTTGCGATTTACAGGAAACTGTCAAAGATTGAAGTATGATATTCTATGCTTGGGAATACCTATATCAGTTATTTTGATAAAATGACTGACATGTCCTTTTCCAGCAAATCGGAAGGGACTTCTATAATTCTGCCAAGTTCAGTTTTTTTCCGGTAAAAGATAAAAGTCGGAACCTTGTCGACGTTCAAACCGGCCGCAATTGTTCCGGGAGCTTTCTTTTCCCTGTCAACACAAATCACAGTCAGTTTTTTATAGTTGAAGTTAAGCTCATCCATAATCTTATAAAACCGGGGAACCCATTCTTTACTGTCACCACACCAGGTACCCATTACCAGAGTGACTTTCACTCCTTTCAGTTTCTGTGAAAGCAGTTTCATGGTAGCCAGGTCGGTGCGGTAAACCTTATATTCAGCCAGGTATGCCGAATCGAAATTGCTGTCGATGGTTTTAAATCCATCACGGTTGCTATAACCGATAAGCATTTCATTATTTTTCTTTTGATCAGTTGCCTTTTGATTCAGATTCTGAGAAAAAGCTATGGCAGGGAACATTATAGCTGTTAGAAAAAAGATGATTTTCATGAGACTCTTTTTAGATTCTTCATTAGGCCTATGCCTGTTTTTCTTTACCATGCGATTTCCCCACCCGTAAAGTGTTCACTTAAGCTTTGCGGCCTATGGTAATGCTATTCTAATAATTGTTTCTGCTAACCTAAAGCAAGATGATATTATTCCTGATGGCGAATTTCACCAGGTCAACGGTGGTTTTAAGTTCCAGCCGGGCCATAATATGATTTTTGTGCGACTCAACGGTACGTATGCTGATAAAAAGTTTATCGGCAATTTCCTGGTTCGTCATTCCTTCGGCAAACAGCCGCAGGACTTCAATTTCCCGCTTCGACAGGAGATTCTCGTTATTTTCGGCATCCGGCAAATCCGATTTAGCCTTCTTGATATAACTCTTTAAAATCACGTTCGAAATACTCTCGGCAAAATACTCTTCACCGCGGTGAATGGCATAAATCGCTTCAATCAGCTCCTTGCGCGAAGTGTTTTTAGGTAAATATCCTCTCGCTCCCGAATTAATGGCATTGAAAATAAATTCTTCCGAAGTATGCATCGAAAGAATAAGGATGCGTATGCCAGGGAAATCGTTGTGCAGCCTTTTTGTTATTTCAATTCCCGACATGCCTGGTAAAGCAATGTCAAGCACCGTTATTTCAGGTTGAGTAAGTTTGAGCAAATCGAATAACTCCTTTGCATCAGCAGCCTCTCCAATAATTTCAAATCCCGGCTCACCCGAAAGTAAATTAGCAATCCCTGTCCGTACAAGTTGGTGGTCATCCACCAAAATCAGTTTGATCTTTTCCATTTTCAATAGTATAAGGTATCGAAACCTTTAT
>CAIQOG010000194.1 GCA_903873355.1 uncultured Bacteroidales bacterium | reverse complement strand
CACCGTGAAACGGAATCGTGGATCGAGACCGTAACGCATATCGGCAAAATTCTGGTGCGATAGCAGTTCGAGCAATATGGTGGGCACTTCCGGCACACGCGATTCGCTGTAGGATTTGTTCCACATTCCACGACGGGTCCACTCAGGAGAAAAGGTTTTACGCAAATCGGCCACAACCTGTGTCTGAATGATATCGGTCAAATCACGCGACGCCCAACGGGATATGCCATTGGCAAAAGTGTAATTTCCAGCGGTATTCTTTATAGTACAAATGCCCAGCGTACCCACAATGGAGTCACTTATCGTTGCACCGGCATCACTGTGAATAGCCATCGCCATATCAATCGGGATATTCATTCCTTTGGTGTTGGGCGAAACCGCTGAGCCACCTACCAGATAATTTACCCAGAAACCGCGTGATTGAAAATCATCGGAATAATCATTTAGTCCTTTGGTGCGGCTGTACACACTGTCGGGCATACCAGCCCATTGTAGCCAATAGCGTGCTCCTTCAACATAGCGTGGTCGTTGACTGATTTCTGGAGTATAAATTATCTGAAGTGGATTAGCAGGCACCGGTTTAGCAATGAGACTATCAGCAGTACCGTGAAGTGTAGTAGTATCGCGAATAATTCCGGTATACGGACTTCGTGCCATATTTCCCATCCCGCCGCCAAATTTTACGGCATCAGCAGTTATGATTTTATCGTCTTCTGATCCAATGTTTGAAAGAACTACTTTATTTAGATTATTCCGACCCTTATCAAAATAAAAATGACCAAGATAAAGCCATGTACCTCCATTCATGGTTTGATTCACCGAAAACTCTGTCTTAATTCCACGGTGAATTACCGTATAGCGCGCATCGGTGGTACTGTTTTCAAGCGATTTGTAGGAAACATAAACTGCATATTTTCCGCCCTCGGGAATATTCGGCGTCCATTCTACCCGACTAACTTCATCTGAATTTGTATTGGTAGTAGTTTTGCGGTATGTACCTAAGGTAAACGGATTTTCGCCGAACAGGTAGGTTTTCTTCGTGTTGGCAAAACCAGGGAAGTCGCCTTTTTCCCAACGTTTGTATTCGTTTTGCTCTCTGTAGCGTGAAACATTATCTTTCGAATCGTTATCTACAATCACTTCATTCAACTGTGTGTCACGTTCACGGGGAAGTAACACGTTTGCACCGGCTTTTTCGAGCATAGGGACCAAAAATGGCAACACATAGGACTGAGTATATAGATCTTCCACTGTTTGGAAATAACGTGGACGCTGCCATTCCCATCGCATTTTTCGCTGATTATAGTACCAGCCATGACTCTGCCAAAGCGCTACATGACGGTTCTGAAGTCCTTGTTCAATATCAAACGGGCGTGATGAATTTAAAACTAAGGGATGTGGCACCAACGGAATACTAAACTGCCGGGTAGTATCAATATTCGACTGATTGTAGTAATTTGGAATCAAATCTTCAATTCTCCGACCATCGACCAGGCAAACAACTGAATTGACAGTATGTTTTTTTTTGCAGATAGTGCTAATGGCATTATAAATCCGCATGACATTATCGGGGCGAAAAGGCATATACCCGAATTTCTCACCCATTGAAACAACCACAGCACCATTTTTTGCAGAGAATCCTACTACAGTGGCACGTTCCAGTAAAGTATATTTATTTACAATAACAGTAAGCGAATCGGAAATCTGATTTTCGAGAGTTTGCGTTACTTTAGTACGGGCAGTCAGATTGAAAACTGTCAACTGACAAACCGTAAAAGCAACAATCAGGTATTTTAACTTTATATTCAAACGCGTATTTTATGTGCTGTTGCAAAGATATAAAAAAACGGAATGATTTTACTCACTCCGTTTTCGTTGTATATTCGAATTTTGATTATCAGAAGAAATTGATACGATTATCTGTTATATCGGATTTATCTTTCAAATCCTGAATAATCATGTATGGTAATGAATAGCTCATACGACCATTGAGTTGCATAATTTCCATTTTGGCATCAAAAGGCTGTGGATTATCTTTCTTGTTCGATGTGCTTACAACATAAACACCTGAGTTCCCTTTAATAGGTGTTGAGATTTTTCCAACAGGCAGTACACTCACTTTTCCAATTACAGAAGGCTCAAAACCGGCCGTTCCAAACTGATATGCACTGAAGTTTACAGCCGAAGCAGTTTTTACCGAGTCCTTGATAAATGCTGACAAGCCTTCGAGCGTGGGAGTTTTAGCCAACTGTTCTGAAAGATCTTTAATTATCATCTCGGCTTTTTTATCTTTTACGATTTCAGCTTTCAACTGATCTTTCACTTTTTCTACTGCACGATAGCCTTTTTTGTTTACTTCGTTGGTCATTACCACGGCAAACTTAGTTCCGCATTCAAACACATCAGAAACATCTTTCTTGCTGCTTTTGAATACCCACTGAACGATTTTACGTGACTGTGGTAAATCGGCAATACGTTCAGAAGTCTGCATAATATCCGAAGCCTGACGAACAACATATCCGCTTTCTTTGGCTTTCTTTTCAAAGTTATCCGCTTTCAGGTCGATAGCGAATTGTTTTGCATCGTTATAGATTTTGCTGAATGATTTGCTGCTTGCAACTACTTTGCGTTGCAGAATGGCCAGTTTCACTTTATGACGTGGTGCGGTTTTTTCCATCACCTGCATAATCTGAGTTCCCTGAGCATTTTTAATTGTGAATATCTCATTTTTGGCATTTCCAAATGCTTTTGTACTCATTTCTTTATCAATGCCCTGCATACCTTCTGTTATCCATCCAATTTCTCCCTTGTTGGCAGCTGTTTGTTTCACTGCAGAATATTTCTGTGCCAATGCTCCGAAATCACAACCACCCTTAATTGCTGTAAGAATACTGTCTGCTTTCGCTTCATCTTTTGTTACAAGAAAAATATGACGCAGTTTCACCGAGTCGGACTGCATAATGCCTGATTGCATTACGCGGGCCATAGTATAAGTATCATCAACAAATGAAGGTCCATACACGTCGCCGGTATTTCCTTTAAAAGCAAAATCTTTCAGTAATGCAGGTACGGTTTTTTCAGAATAATTTTTTCCATCATACATTACATCTGAATTAGAATTTACCAAACCGGCAACATCGGTAGTAGTTTTAAATTCAGGAGCTAATTTACTCATCCACATTTCAGCTTCTTTGTAGTCATCTTTCAACGGTTTAATATCGAAAGCTACAAAACTGATTGCACTGTTGGCTTCCGATTTGTATTGTTCTTTTTGTTTGCTGTAACGGTCGGCAATTTCGCTGTCCGAAACTTTTACCAACGAATCAGAAATCAGGTAATATGGTTTAACAACATATTTCGCATCAACACTAACCTTACGATCCTGAAAATTCATTTTGGCATCCAGATTATTTGCAGTAACTGATTTAGAAATCAATGCATTGTATTTTTCCTGTAAAAGTTGGGTTTTTACAGTTTTTTCCCAGAATTTCCAGTAGCTTTTCAGTTTTTCAATTTGTTGTTTCTGATCCTGATTTGTAGTTGATTGTTCCATAGTATTCTGGAATTGCATTAACGCTTCACGGCTGAATTGTCCGTTTTCGCCTGCAAAAGCACGACGTTGCAGAATTAATGGGTGAATGTTGTTTCCAATCAAACGATCAGTCAACTCATCTTTACCTACTGCCAAACCAAGTTTTTTAGCTTCTGCATTCAGGATTTTCTCGTTTACCATAGTTTCCCATACCGACTGACGAAGTTGATTCATCATGTCTTCACCTAATTCAGTTTTTCCGGTCTCAATTTTGTAAACTTCCGTCAACTGTTCAATTGCTGCAGAGTATTCTTTAATATTGATATCCTCACCAGCGATTTTTGCAATCGTTTCCTTCGACTTGTTGAAATATGTAGAACCTTCTTTCAGGAAATCACCTACAATAAACGCTAATAATGCAAGTCCCACTACTGCTACAAGTAAAACTCCTTTGCTTCTGATCTTTTCTAATGTTGCCATTTTTTCGAACTAATTTTATATTTTTTGTTATTATTTTTTCTGAAAATTTGAGGGCACGAATATACAAAAAAAAAGTAAATGCTCAATCTTTTCTGATGAAATTCTGTGTTTTTTTAGTCTAAACTCACTTTCTGTTACTAACTGTTACTTCTCTTTGGTCAGTTTTACAAGTTCAATTCTGTTATTGGTTACTTTCATACATTTTATAGTAAACCGCTCAATCCGAATCACTTCATTCAATTTAGGAAAATGCTGATGATTGTGCAAAATAAAACCGGCAATCGTCTCGTAATCATCCGATTCGGGAATATTCAGGTTAAACCGGCTATTGATCGTATCCACTTCAAGCCGACCTGAAAACATATATTCATTTTCCCCTGTTTTTTCAGCCACATAATCGTGAATATCATGTTCATCCTCTATTTCTCCAAAAATCTCTTCCATAATATCTTCGAGCGTCACTATTCCTGCAGTTCCGCCAAATTCATCAACCACCACAGCAATGCTTTTCTTCTGGCTCATAAAGGTTTTCATCAGTTTTTGAGCTGCCATATTTTCGGGCACAATCGGAATCTGATTAATCTGTTTCTTCCAGTCCTTCTGATGTTCAAACATCTCCGAAGAGTGAATATAACCGATAATATTGTCGATATCGCCTTTAAAAATGGGGATTTTCGAAAACCCTGTTTCAATAAAAGTTTCTTTCAAAACTTCGATATCCGACTCGAAATCCAATGCAATAATTTCGGTGCGCGGTACAAAGCAATCACGCAGTTTCACTTTTGAGAAGTCGAGAGCATTCTGAAATATTTTGACTTCGTTTTCAAGTTCCTTTTCGCTTTCATGGTTATCAAAACTCTCCTGAATAAGGTAGTTCAGATCAATTCTTGAAAATACGTTTTCCTTTGTTACCGGACTTACATCCAACCGGAACAAACCCAGTATTTTTACAGAAACCCATGTACCAAAACGTGAAATCGGATATAAAATGACGTAGAAAAGCAGCAAAAGAGGAGAGAAAATCCGCAAGAAAAGATTTGGATTGACTCTGAATACTGTTTTTGGAATAAATTCACCTGTAAAAAGCACGATGATGGTTGCCAGAATCGTTTGGATTAATGTGATAATAAACGGATTTCCGAGAACACTCAACCAGGGCGTCAGCAATTGCGCCATCAAAAGGCCATAAATAACCAGACAGATATTATTACCAACCAGCATAGTAGAAATATACTGCTGCGGATTGCGGTAAAATATGGAGAGAATGGACGATGTAAGGTTCTGTTGCTTTTTATCCAACTCAAAACGCAGTTTGTTGGAAGTAATAAAAGCAATTTCGAGTCCTGAGAAGAAAGCCGAAAAAACCAGTGTCAGAAGTATAAACGTAATATTGTCCAAAATTTCAAAATTCAGGTTGTTTGAATGCAAAGATACATGATTTTGTAAAATTCCGCACACAAAAATCTGTTTTAATGCGTTTTTTGAGGCAAAATTTAGCTTTTCTGTTTTATTGATTAATATCTGAAAAAATAACTTTTAATAAATACAATTTATTGATAAACTGGCACTTATACAAAACGACTGAATGATAACATTATTTATTGCAAAGAGCATTTGTAGTTTTAAAAAAAAGAAGTATCTTTGCAACCGCTTTTGAAAAACGATCTAGTAGCTCAGCAGGTAGAGCACATCCCTTTTAAGGATGGGGTCCTGGGTTCGAGCCCCAGCTGGATCACTTTAATTTTATCAGCATTTTACAACGATGATCTAGTAGCTCAGCAGGTAGAGCACATCCCTTTTAAGGATGGGGTCCTGGGTTCGAGCCCCAGCTGGATCACTTATTGAAACGACAGTTTCAGCCAACATTAGGTCAAACCATTCTAAATCATTGATTTGGAATGGTTTTTTGGTTTTTAGCATGACAGTAAAAGCCACTTTTCAACCACCAAACGTCAATAAATCGTTACTAATTCATTACCTCTTTTTCACTCACTACACAAGGTAACGATTTAACGAATTTGTCTTAGCTATTTCCTTAATTGTCAGTAATTTGTCTGCCCTACTTTCATAGATAATATTTATTTTCAACCCATAAATTATTATGTTATGAAATCAACTTACAGAGTACTTTTCTACTTAAAGAAAAATGCCATTCAAAAGAATGGGATGTCCATTATCATGATCCGTATTACAATTAACGGAGAAATCGCGCAAT
>CAIQOG010000193.1 GCA_903873355.1 uncultured Bacteroidales bacterium | reverse complement strand
TCGCTCACTAAATCGATATCGTGGAAGCAGTAGTATTCAATACCGATTTTGCTCATAAATTCAAAACCTGCATCCATTTTGTCTTTTGCAGCTTGTAAGGCATCAGCAGCACCTACCCATGGATGAACTTGTGTCCCCGGACCAAATGGATCGCCACCTTCAGCACACAAAGTATGCCACCAGGCCATACTGAATTTAAACCATTCTTTCATGGTTTTACCATAAACCACTTTTTCAGCATCGTAGTAACGGAATGCCAAGGGGTTTTTACTTTCTTTTCCTTCGAATTTGATTTTTTCCACTGATGGGAAATACACTTTTGTCATAATAATAATGATTTGCCCCCTAACCCCCTAAAGGGGAGCCAGAGAAGTTAGTATTAATTGTTTTTATTTTAATGACCCCCATCCCCTACAGGGGAGTAAGAGTAGTTAGTATTATCTTTGAAATTTAGATTTAGATTTCAATAACGAAATTTAATTATAAAGACTGACTTGCATAGTTCCCCTTTAGGGGTTAGGGGTTCTTATATTTTCGTTAGCCACTTCTCATAAGCCACTTTCGTAGCTTCCACGTTTTCAGCTTCGGGAGTTATTACCTGAATCTTTTTTAGTGTTGCAAAAGCTTCTTCAGCATTTTTATAGATTCCCGCTCCTATTCCCGCACCACGCGCTGCACCTACCGAACCATCAGTATTGTATAATTCGATGGTTGCTCCTGTGATATTGGCCAGGGTCTGACGGAAAATAGGACTCAGGAACAAGTTAGCATGTCCGGCACGGATGGTTTTAGTTTCAATGCCCATATCGTTCATAATGTCCATGCCGTATTTGAACGAGAAAGCAATTCCCTCGTGAGCCGCACGGATTAAATGCGCTTTAGTAATGCGGTTGAAGTTTACACCGTGAATGGAACAGTTAGGTTCCTGATTTCCCAAAACACGTTCAGCACCATTACCAAATGGAATAATGCTAACACCTTCGCTGCCAACAGGTATTCCTGCGGCCAGTTCATTCATTTCGGCATAGCTGATACCTTCGGGAGCAACATTATTTTTAATCCAGGTATTCAGAATGGCTGTTCCATTGATGCAAAGCAACACACCCACACGAGTTGCATCGGCTGTGTGATTTACGTGAGCAAATGAATTTACACGCGATTGTGGATCGTATTTCGAATCGCTGTTTACACCATAAACCACACCCGAAGTTCCACCGGTTGCAGCTATTTCACCCGGATTCAATACATTCAATGACAACGCATTGTTTGGTTGATCACCGGCACGATAAGTTATGGGAGTTCCAACAGCCAAACCAAGTTCAGCAGCTATTTCCGCTTTCAACCTGCCTTGTTGACCAAATGTTGGAACAATTTCAGGAATTAAAGCGCTGTCAAAACCAAAATAATCATACAGGAATTGAGCCGGAGCTTCTGCTTTAAAATCCCATGCAATACCTTCCGACAAACCCGAAGCAGTAGTGCGTGGATCGCCGGTCATACGCATAGCAAGGTAATCGCCGGGCAGCATATAATATTTTGCTTTTGCAAAGTTTTCAGGTTCATTTTCTTTTACCCACGCCATTTTCGACAGAGTGAAATTGCCCGGAGAGTTCAATAAATGTAATAAACATTTCTCGCCACCAAGCTCATTGAACGCTTTTTCGCCATAAGGTACTGCACGACTGTCGCACCAGATAATGGAATTGCGGATGGCCTGTTGGTTTTCGTCAACCAGCACCAGTCCGTGCATTTGATACGAAATACCAATGGCTTTAATATCAGTTGCATTCACTCCTGATTCTTCCAGCACCACTTGTGTAGCCAGTTTCAGATTTTTCCACCAAATTTCGGGATTTTGTTCAGCCCAACCGGCCTTCACCGAGATTATTTCCATTTCCACTTTTGGAAAAAAAGCCGACGACACACATTCGCCTGTCGCTGCATTTACCAAACTCGCCTTTACCGACGAACTACCTAAATCATAACCGAGTAATAGACCCCCTTCCCCCCTAAAGGGGGCATTTAAATTAGCACCGTCTTGTTTGTTCATTTCGTTATTCATCTTATTTAATATCTTATTGTTATAATCAATACTAATCATAATTCCCCTTTAGGGGTTAGGGGTCACTTTTTATATTTATAAAGCCTTGCTGCCCGGTGCGGAACACCTTCTTCCAATTCATCAAGTGGCATTACATACGGCCATTGAGCCACTTTTTTCTGGAAATTACGTACATCCGAAATTGTTTGATGAACGGTATCATACAAGGAACGGAGTTGAGATATCGTAAATTTACGTGGTAACAATTCGAACAATAAATGCGGCTCAATATCCAGATTATGACGAACGTATTCGAGTCCTTTTTTTATTATTTCAGCATGGTCAAACGCCAGATTCATTCCTGCAACTTCGCTGATATCATACCAGTTAGCTTGTGTATTGTCGTTTTTTACCTGAATTTTTCGATCAATCTTAATTAATGCAACATAAGCGACCGTTACAATTCTTCCTATTTTCAGATGCAAAGTATTCTCCAGCCACAGGATATCTCGTGGATTTTCAGTTCGTTTTGGATTGCCAAAGCTACGAAACTGGCTCAGGTAAATGTTTTTTAATCCGGTTAGTTCAGTCAACACGCGTGAAGCAGCAGTATCCAAATCTTCATCGTTCATGATTATACTTCCGGGAAGCTTTTTGTCGTTATACAATTCGTTCTGCTCGGTAATGTTGCGTTCGATAAGAAGAATTTTCAGTTTTTCACCATCGAAGCCAAACACAACACAGTCGACAGAGACATGCGGATTGTATATATTTTCAGTTGACATTACTATTTATTTTCAATTCCGTGAGCAAAAATACGATAATACGATACAACATCAATACATTTTATTCATGTTATAAAACACATTATCAACACGTTGAATACTGTACTAATTACAATATGTACAATTCTATTACTGTTTATAATACAATAAGTACTTATTGAATATTTCAGCTAAATACATTGAAATAAAAGATTTGAGTGAACCGGAAAAATCTTATGGCTTTATGTTGGTTGTACAATAAGTAAATGGCGGATTTTACGACTTTTGATAGTGACAAAAAAATATTTTTTCTCAAACATTTTTATGAATTTTTCTTTTTTTTGCCAAAACTCTATTTTTTAGTTACTTTTGAACTTAGATTATCAAACAAAAAGCATTTAACAATACTATGAATATCAATCAATACAACAACATATTTTTTATCGGAGTGGCCGGCACCGGTATGAGTGCCATAGCGCAGTATTTACAGGGAATTGGAAAAAACGTAAGTGGCAGCGACCGTTATTTCACACCTGACACTGTGAACGAAACCAAAGCAAAGCTGGAAGCGGAAGGTATTCAGTGCTTCCTGCAGGACGGTAGTGGGATATCCGGTAAAACTGATTTGGTGGTGGTTTCAACAGCTATTGAAGATACAGTGTATGAAGTGAAAAAAGCCAGGGAACTAAACATTCCCATTCTGAAACGCTCTGAAGTGCTTGCGTTGATTGCTGAAAGTAAAAAAACAATAGCGGTTGGCGGAACATCGGGTAAAAGCACCACTTCGGCCATGATTTTTGATATCCTGCAATTTGCAGGACTTGAACCAAGTATCATCAGTGGTGCCGGTCTTACAAGTATTATCCGCGAAGGTAAAATAGGCAATGCTAAAGTGGGCAAAGGCGAATGGCTGGTTATTGAAGCCGACGAAAGCGATGGCTCTATAGTACAATATCATCCTGAAATTGGCTTATTGCTTAATATCGATAAAGATCATCAGGAAATTGA
>CAIQOG010000192.1 GCA_903873355.1 uncultured Bacteroidales bacterium | reverse complement strand
TAATATCTTTTGAAGCAATTTTCAACATATAAATGCCTTCAGGCAGATTGCCGACATAAATATCTTCCTGATCAAAAATTTGTTTCGAGTACAACTCTTTTCCACCAGAATCAAAAAATGTAACAATTGCATTTCCGTCAATACCATTAATTTTAAATGAATCTGAGACAGGATTTGGAAAAACATCAATTTTACTCTCAAAATCGGAAGGATTTTTCACTTCAGTTGCTAATTCCATTATATTTATAAAATCTTTCCAGCTCGTAGCAGCCTGATAAAGACTTTTTGAGCCAATCGGTACATTCAGTTTACAATTCGTCTTGTTCACATTATAAAACACACTTGGTGAAGAAGTCAGATTAACAGGAGTCGCCGGATTTGCATTAATAGCAGTCAATGCATTACAGTAAGCAAAAACCGAAGTTCCAATATATTTTGTAATAGACGGTATGGTTACAGAAGCTAGTTTCAAACAGGCATAAAATGAATAACCTCCAAAATAAGTGACTGTTTCAGGAATAGTAATGTTTGTAAGTGCTGAACAATAGAAAAATGCACATGTATCAATCTTAGTTACATTTTTAGGAATCACTATTGAAGTTAGCTTTTCGCATCGGATAAATCCGCTTTCCCGAATAGTATTTACTGTAGCCGGAATAGTATAACTACCCGATTTCCCTGAAGGACACACAATTAGCTCTGTAAAATCTTTATTAAACAAAACTCCATCAGAAACCGATAAATTTGGTTGGTCACTGGCTGTTACAAATCCTGTCAGTAAGCTGTTATACCCAAATGCCCGACTTTCAATAACTGATACATTGTTTGGTATGGTTACCGAAGTTATTAATTTACAACCATAGAATGCATTGCTACCTATAATCTGAACAGCAGGAGGAACAAGATATGTTCCTGACCTACCTGTTGGAATATAAACCAGTTTTGTTAGATCCTTGTTAAACAACACCCCATCCGGTGATGCATAATTTGGATTGTCTGGATCGACTACAAAATAGTTGTGATTTACACAATAACCAAATGGTCTGTAACCGATATTTGTCAATGAAGCCGGTATATTAAAGGTTGCTACACTATTACAATACATGAATGCAAAATCGCCCAGATTTGCAAGAGTTGTTGATAGTTTCACATCAGCAATAGCCGTACAATTATAAAATGCATAGGTTTCAATTGTAGTGACAGAATTAGGAATTGTTAGTGTTCCTGCAAGTCCGGAGCAACCATAAAATGCGTATTGTCCAATTGAGGTCAGTGTTGTTGGGAAAACAATAGATTTTAAAACTGTTTTTCCTAAACTTGTCGATGAATTGTAAAATGAATAAGCAGGAATTGAATTTGCACCATAATTATAACTTCCCGAATAGGTTGCATCGGAACCAATATATCCGACAATAACAGCGTCCGACAAATCGACAGATGCCAGTAAAGGCATTTTATCGCGAATGGTTTTAAAATCACGAGCATCAAGAGTACCAACTATTTTAAATGTTGTTAGAGCTGCTAAATTTGTTGTACCAAGAATTGTAGCTAAATTTCCCGGTGTGGAATAAACATAATTTACGGTTCCGGTAGTTGAAGTATTACCTGACAGAGCAGGCGTTAGATAGCTGTTAATTGAAGTATTGCATTCAAATACAGAAGCATAGTATTTCGTGCCGGGAACAAGTCCGGTTACTGTAACAGTATTTCCAGTTCCGGTATAAACCACATAATCCATTAATCCAAGCTGAGTTCCATTTCCGTAAACCGAACTGGCTGTATAGGTTCCACTACCCGGGATATCAGTTATAGGATTGTAAATTTTCAATAAAACAATTACAGATTTTCCATTACCACGAGTCCAGTTCAAGGTCATTGTATTATCAGCAATTCCGGTGAACGTAAGGTTTGAAGCTTGTGTAGTTGGTGCTACTTCAACAACCCCTGCCTGATAAACATTTATAACCTGTGATTGCACTCCAACAGCTGAAATAGTAATCGTAGCATTTCTACCCTCTGTTGTAGTATTGGCATCAGCATTGATTGTAAGTGTGTTATTACCCGTACCCGAAGTTGGAGTAACATTAACCCATACTTGTCCGGGCGTTACCATCCAATTGGTATTCGAAGTAATATTCACTGTTGTCGAACCGCCATTAGCAGGGAAATTAACAGATAAGTTTGATAATAAAAATCCAAAAGCTTCTGTAATGTTACTGAAATCTGACCATTGATTTGCTGTAACATAAAGTGACTTTGCTTTATAAAGTACATTAAGCACACAATTAGTTTTATTTACACCAACAAACACATCAGTCGAAGCACTTAAATCAATCGGTGTTGGTAAATTAGCATAAATTGAAGTTAATCCGGTACAATTCGCAAAAGCAGTATTCCCAATGGAAATAACCGATGGCGGAATTGAAACAGAAGTTAAATTCGAACAGGTGAAAAATGCATTTTCATGAATCGTAGTCACTGTACCTGGTATAGAGTAACTTCCTGTTTTCCCTGAAGGGCATATAATAAGATCAGTCAGATTCTTATTGAACAGAACTCCATCAATACTCATATATTTAAGTTGGTCGCTTACTGTAAGAATTGTTGTCAACAGGTTATTATAACAAAAACCATGATTTTCAATTGAAGTCAGACTGTTTGGTATCGTTACCGAAGTAATCAGATTACAACCGTAGAATGCATTTGCTCCAATAGTCAAAACCGTAGCCGGAATTGAATATGCTCCCGATTTCCCTGCAGGATAACTTACCAGTCGGGTTTGATCTATATTGAAAAGCACACCATTTAAAACTGAGTAACTTAGATTTGCTGCATCTATTACAAATTTTGTATTTGAGCTGCAATATCCAAATGACAACGTCCCTATAGACGACAATGAAGCAGGTAAAGTAAAGGTTGATATTCCACTACACATATAAAATGAATAATCTCCTATACTTGACAAAGTAGTTGATAGTTTGAAATCAGTAATCCCTGTACAATTATAAAATGCATAACTTTCAATTGAATTAACCTGATTAGGTATTGTCAATACTCCTGCAAGACCTGTACACCCATAAAAGGCATAAGTCCCAATAGCATTTAAATTAGATGGCAGTATCAATGTTTTTAGACCTGTTTTTCCGGTGAATGAACCCGGATCTAAAAATGCATATGCCGGTATTGCATTTCCCGGAAAACTGTATGAACCACTTAAAGTACTACCTGCAGTTGATTTTGAGAAATGTTTTTTTATTCCTTCACCAATGTTTGTACCATTAAATGTACCATCCGGACCCGAATAAGGAGAAATACTTACATCAGATAAATCGAGCGATGTTAAAGCCGGCATATTATCGCGCATGGTTTTAAAATCGCGGGCATCAATTGAACCTGTAAGTTTTAGTGTCGTTATTGTTGATAAATTAGAAGGTCCAAGAATGGTAGCAAGATTTCCGGCTGAGGCATAAACAAAATTTACCATTCCGGTTGTCGTTGCATTTCCGGTCAATGCCGGAGACATATATACATTAGGGTTGAAATTGTATTCAAAAACTGCAGCGTAATATTTTGTTCCTGATACAAGTCCGGTAACTGTTACAGAAGTTCCTGTTCCGATATAAACAGAATAATCCCACTGTCCCAGCTGGCTTCCGCTTCCGTAAACTGAATTTGCGGAATAAGTACCTCCACCCGGAATATCAGTAACATCTGAGTAGGCTTTTAAAAGCACCATTACTGATTTTCCATTACCACGTGACCAATTAAGGGTCATAGAGTTATCAGAGACATTTGTAAAAGTCAGATTTGAAGCCTGAACAGTAGGTGGCAAACCATCAGTTCCACCCATAAAGTCAAGAGTAATAGTCTTATTAACACCATCTTCAGTAATTGAAGTTATTGGCTTAGATGTATTAGCACCAGCCCAGGATAATGAAGAAGGAGTAGTTGTATCAGTAAATGAGGTTTTATTTGAACTTCCCGGGAAAGGGGCTAACGCTGAATTTGTAGTTGCAAGATCTGCTAAAACAATTCCGTTAGCAGCCGTAGAACCTGCAGGTACAACATATAAACCCTGGTGACTAGTGCTATTAATATTATTTGCGCTAAAATTAGATGTAATATAATTTCCATCGACATGATACACTAACAAACCATTACCCAGATTAGCAGCATTAAAGCCTAACTTCTGGCGGTTTTCAAGCAAATAATACTCGTTCGATGTTGTTGTATTAATACGATAAAAAGCTGTGTTATCCTGATTTGAATTCTTAACAGTCAGTGTTTGCTGAGTTGACAAAGTAGTTGCAGTTGCCCAGTTATAAATATTACATTTAGTGTAGGCATTGGGATGAGCCGGTGTTATACCACCATTCAGCCAGAGACCTGTTCCCTGTAAATCCCATTTTCCGGTACCGGCATACTGACCATTTGTAGCGTAATTTGTATCATAAAAGTCGGGAGCACCTAATACATGACCAAATTCATGGCATATAACCCCGATTGGAGCAGTTGTTGTTCCGGTATTACCCTTTAACTCACAGGAAGTTGAATATTTAGAGATTGTTTTCCCGTTCTTTACAATAGGAGTAATCAAATTCCAGGCATGAGCCCAGATACAATCTGCCGGTCCACCCGCTTCTTCTCCATAGCCAGCATAAATGATATAAACACCATCAACCGTGCCATCATTATCATTATCAAAATCAGCAAAATTTACGGCAGTCGATCCAAGATTTATTGCTTCAGCTGCAAATTCACGATCTCTGAGGTCATTCCCACTGGAATTGTTTCCACCATAATAAGCCATATTATTGGCAGTAGTAAAAGGCCCTACAACAGTAACCGATAAATCAAACTGATTGTAGGAAGATTCCAAAAAATAATCACGCACACTACCGGTTGCAGCATTTTCGGTATATCCAACTTTATTAAACAGATTATCAAAATCGGTCTGAACTTTAGTGAATTTTTTATCAGGAAAATCCATAAGTATACAAACCAGTTTTCGTGCTCCTTTTGTTGGAAAAACTTTCTCCATAGTTCCATTAGCAGGAATTTTCCACATCTCTTTTATTCTAGATAGTTGAGCATTGTTAAATCTGAGATGTTTTTCAACTGCAGAAAGCATTTTTATTTCGTCTGTAGACCTTTCTTCCTGATTTTTAGCCTGAACACCAGATGAAATCATGTCGGATATGTTCTGTACAACTGCATATTCATATATTCCTTTTGAATTGGTCATAATAGAATAACCATCTTCTGTTTCTGCCCATTTTGCTTTTTCATCACCTTTTAGAAAGATACGGATTGTACTTCCATCAGGCTGCTTGAAATTAATTAAACCCGGAAAAGCAATTGATGCTTGTAGATTACACAGCTGTAAAGTTGCAAAACTAAGTAATAAAAGTGCAAATAATATCTTAATTTCTTTTTTCATAATATATTTATTTCTAACCATTTTCGGATAAACTTTCAAAAATAATTCCAAGTTTTTAAATGAGCAAATTTTTTAATGGTTTTTCATCACAAATTAAACCTTTTCTTATAGCATTAATATAAATCTTTCGAAAAGG
>CAIQOG010000191.1 GCA_903873355.1 uncultured Bacteroidales bacterium | reverse complement strand
GCAAATACTTGGTGTTTCTGCCTTAGACAAAACACCTATACGTGACTTGCTATGCGAACAACGTCAATTCAATCAAAATGTCAAAGAGCAACTTAGCTTATTTTAAATATTAATTCAGGTTAAAAGTAAACGCAACAGCAGTAATTGATAATTAATAGTTGACAATTGACAGTTTGCATCAAGGTTATTAAACTGTAATAATTAAATTTTCATTATCAACTTTCAATTGTCAATTGTCAACTATATTAAGTTTGCCATATATTGTACAGCTATTTCAGGGCTTGCCAGAATTGGTACCTTTTTGTCTTCCTCTGACAGTTGCCCAACAACACGAGCCATAGAGGCTTGAGCGAGTAAAATCACATCCACTTCCTGAGACAGTTCTTTTAAAACAGTTGCTACCAGTTTATCGTGTAATTCCGGATTTCCACCCATCAAGGCATCAAAAGCCCCTTCACAAAGTCGCGATGTCAACTCAATTTCTTTTCCGGCAATAGCAGCTCTACGGCATACTAAATCGCTGGTTGGCTCAAGCGTAGAGGCTAATGTTGCCACCACTCCGATTTTGGTTCCCGTTTGAATGGCAACATCTGTCATTGGCTGATCTACCCGCAAAACAGGCACTTTGCTATACGATGCGGCCAATTCAACTGCCCGGCCAATAGAAGAACAGGTTACCAGAATAAAATCAGCTCCTGAATCGTTAGCCGAACTGACGTAATCCAGCACCCGTTTTGAAATTTCTATGGTGAGCGATCCCCGTTCTATGATATTTTTTACGAGGCTATCATCAACGATATTAAATACTTTGATGTCTTGTCCCTCAAAATATTTGTTTATTAACTCCTGAAATACAGGTATTAAAGTAGCTGAAGTATGTATTAGACCGATTTTTTTTGACATGTTTTCTGTATTAGTTTGTTGAGTTATTTTGATACTCTATTAAATACTTTTGAAACCCGAATAAAGCCTTCTTCAATTTTCGCTTTATCGTAAACCAATGGTCCAAACGAAATCCGGATTCCATTTTTCAATGAACCCCCGAATCCACCTCCGGGAACGAAAACGACTCCGGTTTTTTTAAGCATTTCGGCTACAAATTCATCACCATCCATACCTACATCCACCACCGAATATAAACCACCTTCAGGAATGGTAAATCGTGTTGAGAGGTATTTTTCAATACAATAGCATAAAAAGTTAGAAGCACTTTCGTAATCATCATTGATGCGTTTGATATAATCTTTAATGGATCCATCCTTCAAACCCTTGTTGATATAATTGGTCAATGCCATTTGATGCAAGGTGTCAGGGCACAGAATCACGCTTTGTTGCACCACTTTCAGAGTTTGTACAATGTTGACTGAAGCTTCAATCCATCCCAGTCGACGACCCAATCCGCGACACCATTTCGAGTTCGAGAAAATCTTTATCAAATTTGGATATTCCTTGTGCGAACTGAAAAAATAGGCTGGAAGTTCTTTCCCGTACAAGAATGTATAATAGGCAAAATCCATCGCCACATAACAATCGTATTTGAGCGCCACATCCAGCATCCGTTTTACAAACAAATCGGGCAAAATCATTCCTGTTGGGTTATCAGGACTTGAGAACAGGATGAGTTTTGGCCTTTCACGCTCCATGAAAATTTCAAATTCATCGGCCAGTGCACTTTCATCAGACACAAAAGCCCAGTTCTCCGCATCAAAAAGTGGAAAATAGACAATATTCTGAGTGTTCATGCAGGTTTGCAATTGCTCAGGGTAGTTGGCATAAGCCGGATCGAACAATAACAACTTATCATCCGGATTGAGCAATATTTTAAATAATGAGAACGTTAGTTGCGTTGAATTTGCTCCAATAATGATATTTTCTTCGGTTGAAGAGTTGATACCATACAGTTGAGAATTAAAATC
>CAIQOG010000190.1 GCA_903873355.1 uncultured Bacteroidales bacterium | reverse complement strand
TACCATTTTCAATTTATTAATACCGGTTGTAACAATTGACTTTTCTGGCAATTCAGTAAAATAACTGTACCAGGCACGATTACCCATAAACATTCTCTGATTATTGTTGATGGTGAGATACTCAACCGGTTCGTTTAATCCATCCTTTGCAACTGGACCAAAAACGATACCATATTGATTATCAACACTATAATTTGTATCAGCCTTTGGGTAATTTAATGTCAATTCGTACAAAAAATCACTACTAATACTAACCGGATTTGTCAAAGCTGCAAAAATCAGATAAGTCAAATCCACTTTCGACTGAAATTTATACCAACCATTATCCATACTGGTTTTGTATTGAGGATCGTCTAAAACCTTCCAGATCAGTTGAGTGGTATCATTAAAATTCCGTTGATACACAGATTTAAAACCTGTTGTATCCACCGGCATAATTATTTTTGAAATATCAGGTGGAGTTGTATTAATATCAAAAAGTTCATCTATATAATATTTACGGCGAACTCCATGATAATTTATATTCCAGGAACGATTATCAACTTTTGTTCCTCCGCACATGATTGATTTCCAGTCACCATTTTCAAGTGTCGTATTCAAATGCTGACGTCCCAGTAACCCATGACCCAATTCATGAAAAATAAGTCCTTCTTTCATCATGTCAGCACCCGATTTTTTTGACACATCACTCCAATATGTCTTATCAACTTCAATTCTTATGGGAGTTTCAAAGTGAGTAAGCCCAACCCTGTTATTAGTTAATGTTGCAAATTCAATAATTAATCCATCTGTTTTTACATTAAAATTATGACCTCTTGCTGCAGCTTCAGTTTCAAACCGATTCAAGTATTCATTAAATGATGAGTCAACACGGTATTCATGTGGATCTTTACATGAATTGAAGAATATCAACACTAAAAAGACTGTCCAAACAAGGTTTTTTCGATTTAAAATCATAATACTGTTTTTTTCACGGACAAAAATAAACAAAAAAGACAATAATGTTGTTATTACTGTATTAACGAACACATTTTTTAATCAAATTAAAACAAACAAAAAATTATGTCTACAGTAAAATTTAAAGGAAACGATGTACAAACGAATGGAAGTTTACCGCAGGTTGGTTCTCAGGCACCTGAATTTACATTAGTTGGAGGTGGCTTACAAGAAATTCATTTAAGCGATTACAAAGGTAAAAAAGTATTATTGAATATATTTCCCAGTATAGATACAGGTACCTGTGCTGCATCTGTTCGTAATTTCAACAAATGGGCTGCCGGAAAAGAAAATACAGTTGTTATCTGCGTTTCGAAAGATCTTCCTTTTGCTCAGGGACGTTTTTGTGGTGCTGAAGGCATTGAAAATGTAATTACTGCTTCAGATTTCCGCTATAATAATTTTGCTACCGATTATGGTGTACTACTTACCGATGGACCTTTAAAAGGATTAATGTCACGCTCAGTAGTTGCTATTGATGAAAACGGTAAAGTGCTATATAATGAACTGGTTTCGGAAATTGTAAACGAACCAAGTTACGATATTACAGTATTCTAAAATGCAGTGTTTGTCCTGTCAGGGGCAAATGATTTAGTGTGAGTAAATAAATTAAACATTAGTGAAAACCTCCTTTAGCTGTGAAGCTCAGGGAGGTTATTTTTTTTTATAGTCTTTTCAGACCGATACCTGATTTCATGATTCCTTCTTCAACTGTAAAAGCATTCAGCTCTTCGAATGCTTTAAGCGTGATTAATGCGCAAACCCGTGCATCTTCACCTGCCCTGTGGTGATTAAATCTGATATCATGAAACTGACTTACCACATCCAACGAATGAGCCGGTAATTGTTTCCAAACCTTGCGCGACAGGCTGACACTACAGAAATAATCTGATTTCGGTCTGGCCAAATCATAATACTCCAGTGTTGAACGCAACACCCGCATATCAAAAGCCGCATTGTGAGCCACCAGACAGGTATCATCCAGCCACGGTTGAAGTTTGCTCCAAAGTTCTTCAAAGGTTGGTTCAGCAGCAACATCTTCGGAAGTTATGCCATGTACCCGCTGATTCCAATAATTCATATAAGGGAAACAGGCGGGTTTTATCAAAAGTGAATCCGAAAAAACAATTACACCATTTTCAACTCTTGTGAGACCTATTTCGCACGGAAAACTGGCATGTGCAGTTTCAAAATCTATAGCAGTGAATGTCATTTTAACTAATACTTAAATTGCTTCAAAGATATAATAATATCTCATTGCTTCAGCAAAAATTATCAAATGAAACCCCATTCTAAATATTTAACGATACATTAATTTACTATTTATCAAATAAATATGCATAATTCTTTTAAAATACCTAATAAATCAGTTAAATAAGTAACAC
>CAIQOG010000189.1 GCA_903873355.1 uncultured Bacteroidales bacterium | reverse complement strand
TGACCACGACCATCATCATCAAAGTCAATATCAATATCGGGCATCGAAATACGGTCGGGATTCAGAAAACGCTCGAACAGCAAATCGTATTTAAGCGGGTCAATGTCAGTAATTCGCAGACAATATGCTACCACCGAACCGGCAGCCGATCCACGTCCCGGACCAACAGACACTTTCATCCTCCGTGCTGCTGAAATAAAATCCTGAACGATGAGAAAGTACCCCGGAAAACCCATTTCTTTCATGGTTTTCAACTCAAAATCAATGCGTTCACGGGTGTCATCGTTTATTTCTTTCCCGTAGCGCATTTCGGCACCTTCATAGGTGAGTTTGGCCAGATAATCAGCTTCTAATTTAACCCTAACAACCTTGTCATATCCACCCAGCAACTCAAATCTATCTTCAAATTCTAAGCGTAGAGCTTCTTCGGTAAATTTTTCACGGTATGCTTCTTCTGTCCCAAACTCAGCCGGAATTGGGAAAACCGGCATCATCGGACCGGAATCAATATCAAAAAACTCAACTTTGTCGGCTATTTCTAGTGTACTGTCAATGGTTTCAGGTAAATCCGCAAAAATTACGTTCATCTCCTCCGGAGTTTTGAGCCATTCCTGCTTGGTATAACGCATACGACCCGGATCATCAAGATCTTTACCCGTGCTGAGACAAATCAAACGTTCGTGTGCTTCGCCGTGTTCTTCTTCCACGAAGTGAACATCGTTGGTAGCCAACAGTTTAGTATTTGTTTTACGTGCCAGTTTTATCAATTCTTCGCCCTGACGAATTTGCTTATCATAACATTCGTAATCGGCGTTGGGTTTGTCGGTTTTATGGCGTTGCAGTTCAAGGTAAAAATCATCACCAAATACTCGTTTATACCATAAAATCGATTTTTCAGCCTCTTCCATATCTCCTTTTTCAACTTTTTTATGAATTTCTCCACCCAAACAAGCCGATGAAACAATCAACCCTTCACTGTATTGTTCTAAAATCTGGTGGTCGATGCGCGGACGATAGTAAAATCCATCAATCCATGCTTTGGAAATGAGTTTGCAAAGGTTTTCATACCCTTTTTTGTTCTTGGCAAGCAGAATCAGGTGGTAACCACTGCGATCATCCGGACTGTCCTTCATAAACCTTCCACGTTTCGCCACATAGGTTTCACATCCAATAATTGGTTTAAAAAGTTTAGTCTTTTTTTCAGCAATTTTTTGTTGAAGTTCTGTTTTTTGTTCTTCTGTCAGACCTTCTGCTGCAAGTAATTTATTCAGATCAGAAATGTCGGCATTAATAAATGAATTTTTCTTTTTTACGTAGTTGAAAAACTCTTTTATCCCAAACATACTTCCGTGGTCGGTAAGTGCCACAGCGTTCATTCCGCTTTTGGTAGCTTTGTCGACCAGACCCGATATGGATGACATACCATCGAGAATGGAATAGTGTGAGTGAACGTGAAGATGGACAAAAGAACCCATGTTAACTTGCTGTTTTGTTGTGAATTACAATCAAAGAGTTTTGATTGATTTTGTGCGGTTAAAGATACAGCAAATTTTGAAATGTGCTTAAAGTTTTATGAAGAAGTTATTGACAAAATTAACGATTTGGGAGAAATTATTGAAGATGACATTTTAAAAATGTTCAACAAGTCAACGAATCTGATAAAAATGTTTACGTAAATTATTGGGTGATAATATACTGGTATATTTGACCAATAATCTCTTCATCTGAACCGACAGTTGAAATATGGGCATTATTGTAAAATCCCTCACGTTTGGTAAGTCCTTCTGAAATGAACTCCTGTAATTCTTTACCTTTACGATTGGCGAGCAAGGGACGTTTATTGGCTCTTGAACTTTCCAAACGCATAGCAAGTTGTTCGGCGGATAATTTCAGATAAACCGTAAGTCCATGCCGTTTCATATATTCCATATTGTCAAAAAAGCAGGGTGCGCCACCACCGGTAGCTATTACTGCCTTTTCAAACCTGGAGACTTCGTGCAGACATTGTTGCTCCAACAGTCGAAATTTTTCTTCGCCCAGTTCTTCAAATATATGACTGACAGATTTAAATTGATTTTCCTCGATATGTGTATCCATATCAATAAAAGTGTAGTTTAACCTTTCGGCAAGCAATTTGCCAATAGTGGTTTTGCCCGAGCCCATGTATCCAATCAGAAAAATCCGG
>CAIQOG010000188.1 GCA_903873355.1 uncultured Bacteroidales bacterium | reverse complement strand
GTTGTATTATGCCTAAAATAAGTCTTTTCGCCCCATTCAATTTTACGAAACTTTTCAACCTGATCTATAAAATCATCACCCGAAATATGCGTTTTATTCAAATGTGGAGTTTGATGACCGGTTTCATTAGCTTTGATAAGTTGCTCATTATAAAGCTGATTGATTCTTTCGCGCACGAAGGCTGCATTTGTAAAACTAAGAAGGGCATTCGCAGAAAGAAAATCAAAAAAAGATATCAATTTCACAGACTTATCATGCTGAAAATCAGGAATAATAGCTATCTCAGTAACCTTCTCTTTCGAGAGTTGTGTTTCTATATCAAAAATACGGATAGATTCCACCTCATCCCCGAAAAAGTCGCACCGGTAGGGCAATTCATTCGCAAATGAAAAGATATCAACAATACTTCCGCGCACCGAAAACTGTCCGGGTTCATAAACAAAATCAACCCGCTGAAAACCATAGGTTAACAGCATATCGACAACAAAATCAATCCCGATATTTTCACCAACACACATTCGCAACATTTGACTTTGCATACTTTCAGCTGAAACAACTTTCTGAATGAGAGATTCAGGCGAAGTAACTATCAGACAAGGTTTTGGTGTATTTGCCAGACGATTCAGAACTTCCGTTCGCAGAATCTCATTTGCAGTATCAAGTTGGGTAAGTTTGATTGCTTTTTTAAAAGCCGATGGGAAATAGAAAACTTCTTCAGTGGATAGAATCTGTTTTAAATCGTTATACAAATACGCTGCATCATCAGCATCATCGCGTATTATAATATGGTTCTGAGGGTTAGCTTTGAAAAGTGATGCAATAACAAGAGCAGATGAAGATCCACTTAAACCGGAAATTTTTAGATTTGGTTCAAGTGAAGTCAGCCAGTTTTGCACCTGTTTTACTTGCGGGTGCAGGCTGTAAAATTGTTGAAAATCGGTTAAGTTAATCGGTTAATTGGTTGACTGGTTTATTTGTAATTTGTTTAAAGCTCTATTAAATAACAACATACCATCTTAATACTCAATTTTATCGGTAGTATCTGTCCATGCCTGGAAAGCTTTAATAGCTTCGTCAGGCAACTTCCGAACTGACTTTAAACGTCTCTCCGAAAGCTTAAGTTCAATTTCGTCATAAATAAATGAATCGTCAAAGCCAATGTTTTTGGCATCAGTTTTGGTGTTTCCATAATACATTTTATCCAGATGCGCCCAATATACAGCTCCCAGACACATCGGACAAGGCTCGCATGAAGTGTATATCTCACATCCCGCTAAATCGAAAGTTTTCAGTTTTTTAGCTGCTTTGCGAATGGCAGTTACTTCAGCATGTGCTGTCGGGTCGTTGTGAGTTGTGACACCGTTAGTACCTGTTGAAACAATTTTTCCATCCTTTACAATCACTGCAGCAAAAGGACCACCTCCTTTTTTTATATTTTCAATGGACAAGGCGATTGCCTTACGCATATATTTTTCGTTGTAATTCATATTGATTAACTTACTTTCTAAAAAATGGCTGACAAAGATACTATATTTTTTGAATAAGAAAACCTTGAAAGCATTATAAAATCTACATCTCAGTAGACAGCGATATTTATTTCAATAAATGCTATTAAATCGAATATGTTTAAATTGTTGATAAATATTCATTTAAAAATACAAACACTTACACTAAAAACCATATATTTGCACTGCTTAAAAAATAAATTTAATGAATTACTAATTCAACATCCTTATGAAAAAAATTCTTTCATTTTTTGCTGTGATTATGGTTGCTACGCTCTCATATTCGCAAGGATTGATTAAAGGTACTGTGGTAGACAAATCCACGAATGAAGCACTTGTCGGTGTTAGTGTTATCAACCCTGCATCCGGAGTCGGTGTAGCTACGTCACTTGATGGCAGCTTTACTCTTAAAATCCCTGCTGGGAAACAAGAGATTGCAATTTCTTACATTGGTTATTTTTCGAAAACAATTGAAGTATCGACAAAAACAAAAGATTTGGGAACAATTGAACTTGAAAGTTCTTCGATTGGATTGAATGACGTAACAGTAACCTCATCTGTTGCAATTCGCCGCAAAACTCCGGTAGCACTTTCGGTAGTTGATCCGGTACTAATTGAAAATAAACTGGGAACACAGGAATTTCCTGAAATTTTAAAATCAACACCGGGTATTTATGCAACCAAACAAGGTGGTGGATATGGTGATTCACGCGTAAACTTACGAGGATTTGAAGCTCCGAATATTGCTGTTATGATTAACGGCGTTCCGATGAATGATATGGAATGGGGAGGCGTATATTGGTCAAACTGGGGCGCATTAAGCGATGTAACCCGCTCTATGCAGGTTCAGCGTGGTCTTGGAGCTTCGAAAGTAGCTTCACCATCGTTAGGTGGATCTATCAATGTATTAACCCGTTCAACTGACGCTGTAAAAGGTGGTTCTGTTTCATATGGAATTGGAAATGACGGTTATGCAAAAATAGGTTTTGCTGTCTCAACAGGTTTAACTGCCAATAACTGGGCAATAACCCTTTTAGGTTCAAAAACAACGAGTAATGGTTATATTCAGGGAACAGAATATGAAGCATATTCGTATTTTATCAATATATCAAAAAAACTTAGCGACTCCCAACAACTATCATTTACAGCATTCTCTGCACCCCAATGGCATAATCAGAGAAATAATGCTGATAAACTTTTGGAATCTGAATGGAAAAGACATCCTCAGGGTTCAAGATATAATGCTTCGTATGGTTTTGACATGAACGGACAACGCAAACAATCATCATACAATTATTATAACAAACCTCAAATATCATTGAATCACTTTTGGACTATTGATGAAAAATCAAGTCTTTCAACAGCCCTTTACCTATCGTTAGGTGATGGTGGTGGCTGGGGAGGTCAGGGATTTGCCAGTACAGATCGGACAAACTGGTATGGCTCTACAGGTGGATTAGTTAATGGATATGATGACAAAGGAAATGTTATTGCAAATGGTTTTAGAAATGTTGATGGTACATTTAATTTCGGTCATATTTATGATATAAACCAACCTAAAGAAGGCGTTCCATATAATGGTTCAGTAATGGTAATGTCGTCTGCAATCAATAAACATGTTTGGGTAGGTGCTTTATCTACTTACACCACAAAACTGACTCAGGATATTGATTTCTATGGTGGTGTTGATTTACGTTATTATAAAGGAACTCATACCAATGTTATTACTGACTTATATGGTGGTAACTTCTTTATCGATGCAACTTCATTGCGTCCATTACTTACAGACCAAAGCTGGATGACAAAAAAACTTGTTGTTGGAGATGTAGTTTATCGTGATTATGATGGATTTGTAGCGAGCGAAGGTTTATTCGGACAAGCTGAATACAACAAAAATGGTCTGAGTTCATTCATTTCGCTTTCAGCATCAAACACTTCAAACTGGCGATATGATCGTTTTTATTACGATGCTAATCAGGCTCTTTCAAAAATGGTTAACTTCTTAGGTTACTCGGCAAAAGGTGGTGCAAATTACAATATAGATCAACATCAAAATGTATTTGCCAATATCGGTGTTATATCACGCGCTCCTTTCTTTTCAGGTGGTGCATTTCTTCAATCAACAACCAGTAACCTGATTAATCCAAACGCTGTAAACGAAAAAGCTTTTTCAACTGAATTGGGTTATGGATTCCGTTCAAAATACTTTACGGCTAACCTGAACTGGTATCGTACCAACTGGATTGATAAAACGCTGATTCGTGCTATTAATGCAAATTCTCAATCAAGTTTGGTGGTTAATATGCAGGGTGTAAATGCTTTACATCAGGGATTGGAGCTTGACTTTGTGTCAAAACCGGTTAAAGATTTGGAAATTACCGGAATGGTTTCACTCGGTGACTGGATATGGCAGAATAATGCTACCGGTTATTTGTATAATACACAGGGTCAGCCAACTGACGCTTTAGGAAATATAGTAGAAATGCTAAGTGATCAACATGCAAAAATAAATGTAAACCTCGCAGGAATTCATGTTGGAAACTCAGCTCAGAATACTGCTGCACTTGGAATTAACTATCAGATTCTAAAGGGTTTCAGAATTGGATTAGATGGCAATTATTTTGGCAAGAACTATTCTTACTTTAGTATTTCATCAGTTGGTACAAGCCTCACAGATTCGAACTTTGGACAACCCTGGATGATACCTGATGCTGTTACATTTGACTTTTCAGCAAACTACCGATTCAAAATTGGAACTTTCGATGCAACTTTAGTTGGAAATATCTATAACCTGCTCGATACTCAATACATTACAGATGCTAATGATGATGGAACATATCATACCCAAGATAAAGCGAGTGTATTCTATGGCTTTGGACGCACCTGGTCAATGAATTTGAAAATCAGATTTTAAATTTATTCATAATAAAATATTAAACGATGAAAAAGATATATATTATAGCTAGTTTGGCAATAACAGCCTTTTTTACAGCTTGTCAGGACAATAGCATTGTGCCTTATGTTCCATCCAATATTGTAATAGTTAATTATGAATTGACTTCAGCAGACTATACAATAATTGCAAATGCTGTAAAGAAACCAATTAATGATTCTATTGCGGTACAAAAAGTTTTGCTTGCCAATGCTAAAACTAAAGATGATTCAACAATTCAAAAACTACTTGGAGATTTAAACATCAGATTGAACAATCTTCCTGTTTATGTAAATGCTTCTAAAGTAGATGCAAATAAATACTTTGATGGAACATTAAGAGCAAAGGATTATATACCTTATCTTCTGGCACTTAAGTATCTTTATGTTGACCCAAATTCCGTAGTCAAAGTAACATATGATTTGGTAAATGCAGCTGATACAACTTCAATTACTGCTGCGTATAAAGTTACGATAGCTGATGCTGAATATACTCAAATGGGTGTTTATACTAATCAGCCTGGCAAATCGCTCAATTTTTCTGCTGCAATGCCCGTTATGACTTATCTGAATGCTTATCTTAAAACAAAATTTCCATATGCTGCAGCTAATGATGTAAGAATGGTTCGTTATAAATTCAACTCCAGCACATGGAATCAGTACAGAGTTCTGAAATTCAATGGCACCGATTGGAAATGTGCAACTGACCAGTATGCACTTAAAAAAGGCAAATGGTCTGATGTGGTTATAATGAGCGGATTAACTTCTGGCCAAGGAGATTTCAAGTCTTTTAGTATTGTGGGAGATCAGGTTTGGGCATGGGATCCAACGTACAAGTATATGCTTATGACAGGTTATGTAAAAGCTTCAGCCTCGTATTTCGATAATGAAGACTGGTTAATTTCTCCACCTATGAACTTAACAGAACGTGTAAATCCATGGTTAAATTTTACACATGTTGGACGTTATTTTGGTGACACAGGAACAAGTACTGATAAAATGCACAAAGCAATTACAGTATGGGTGTCAACTACAAGTGATGGAACCGGAATAAATGCTTCAGAATGGACTCAACTGACAATACCACCTGCAGGTTATCCAAGTGGTGCAAACTGGACATTTATACCTTCTACTCCTATCAGTTTAGTACCTTATGCCGGTATGAATAATGTCCGAATTGCCTTTAAATATCTAAGCAGTGCTTCTGACAATGCCGCCGGTAGCTGGGAAATTAAAAATGTATTTGTAACTGAAGAATAAACTAAAATTTTAAAGTATTTTTGCTGCCATTAGAATTTGAATTCTAATGGCAGTATTTTTATATCAATTACCAATTAATGACAAAATTATTTTCATACTTTATTACTTGTGGATTATTCATTTTTACAGCCTGTACCGACATTGAAAAACCCACCTATACCGGTCCAAAGCGAACTTTTGAAACATCCTTTGAAACTATGGATGATTTCAAAGGTTTCTATATCGTTCCGTTAGGTGATTATGACAGCAATCAGGAATTGAGTATCGAGCAGATAAAAGATGGAAAATTTGCTCATAAAGCATGGATACTGAAAGCACGTGATGTAAATAATGATGGATTAATTTATTTGCCTCATCGCGCCTATCCAACTATCCAACTTCAGAAAACTAAGGAGGGAATTTTCAGAACTCCTTGTCTGCTGAGTTTATGGATATATCTGGATATTAATCTGATTGACAGACCAAAAGGTTCTATTGATGACTGGTTTAGCTTTATCACGCTTACACCCGACCAAAGCGATTCGTGGACAAGAACAGTAGTGGTAAATATCACACCTGACGGCTACGTAGAACTGGTTCATGTACCTAATCAGGGAGAGCAAAACCGAATTCTTCAGGCTGATTCAATAAATGACCCCAACAAAATCCTGAAATTTCAGTTTAAAACCTGGTCACGACTTGATGTTTACATTGATTTTAGCGTAAAAAACGGGTATGCAAAAGTGTGGCAGAACGGTAAATTAGTTTCTCATGCATTAGTAAGTGGCAGTAATGGCGGATTATCGCAGGTTCATTGCGGGTTATATGCCTCTGCTGCAATACCTTCCGGTGTTATCTACAATGATAAACTTATTATTAAAGAAGTTGAAAATGAAGATGAAATTCAACCGTTTATTAATTCTATGGCTCAATAAAAAAACATCAAAGGCTGTCCGGTTTCCCAAACAGCCTTTGCTAAGTATTTTAGATATAATTATTATTTCTGTTGTAATTCTTTAATTTGTTTTGCAATCACTGAATATTCAGCATCCATTTGTAATCGATAGTAGAGTTGTTTGAGCGGAATCATATATTCAACTTCTTTCGGTTTCAACTCAACAGATTTTTTATACAAAGGAATTGCCTGTTTAAAGATTTCATCAGCTTTTGCTTTTTCTTTCGCACTAACTTTTGAATCTTTTATTTTATCTGCCTCTAAGCCAATTTTTACAGCTTTATTGAAGTATGCACGTCCAAGTTCCGCATAAATATCAGCATTAGTCGGATCAAGCTCTATTCCTTTATTCAGAATTTTCATAGCTTCATCAAAGTTTTCGGTATTCAGATAAAGCTGACCTTTTACAAAATAGTATTGTGCAAAGCCTGGTTCACGTTCAATTGCCGTATTAAGATATTGAATCGCATCCTGAGTTTTACCGGAATGGATATAAAAGTTAATCAAATTCTGCAAAAACCAGGCTTGACTTGGTATTTTATTCACCGCTTCTTTCATTGTTGCCAGGTAGTTGGCAGTATCTTTTGCATTAAGATAATCCAATGACAAATTCTGATACGATGAATTCAGTTGATAATTCTTAGCTATAAGACTTCTAAAATAACTTACTGCTTTATCGTGAATTTTTGCATACGATGCACTCAACCCGGTATAATAGGTAATCATATCGTAGGTGGAATCCATTTTGATTTCATTATTCATTATTGGCAGTTTAGGAATTTCGAGATATGCTTCAAAAGTTTGAATCGCACCGGCATAATTTTCTTTTCCAAACTGATAAGCGCCATAACCAATCAGGTGTTGCTGAGTTGTATAATAATCTTTCATAATTGTTTTGATATCCTTTGAATACTTCGGTTTTACTTTTCCTTTTGCATCCGGAAGCATATCAATTTTAATGGCCTTAATAAAGTAATCGTAAGATTCCATTACGGCTTTACCTTTTCTCAGCGTATCAAATTTCTGATTCAAAAGTGCTTTTTTGTATTCAGCATCACTTTCTTTGTTGCCAATCAAACCAGCAACATACCAGGTTTCTGCCAAATCTTTGGTTGTAGAGTCTTTCAAAGCCAGTTTGATAGCTTCTCTTGCTCCTTTAAAATCAGGTTTGTCCTCATTTAATGCTTTGTCTTTAGCAGTTCTCACATTGGCTTTTTGAGCAAATCCTACTGTTGAAAAGCTTAATGTCAAAATCAGAAAGAAAATTAATTTTTTCATGACGATTAATTGTTTTTAATTATTATTATCCTGACAGGCAACTTTCTTACCTGTCAGGCTTTGATTTATTCTTCGGTAGACTCAATAGCTTCGGTCTGATTTTCAGTTTCTTCAACCTGAATATCGTCCGCGGTTACTTCAGTTGAAATACCATCTGCTACTTCCACATCTTCTGCAACTTCTTCTACTTCAGGTTCTGATAAGACTTTACAAACTGAAGCTATCTCGTCGTTGCGTTTTTCCAGATTAATCAGGCGAACACCTTGCGTTGCACGTCCCATAATCCTTACATCACCTACTTTAAGACGAATGGTAATACCTGATTTGTTGATAATCATCAAATCGTTTTCGTCCGTTACACTCTTGATAGATACAAGTTTTCCGGTTTTTTCGGTGATATTCATGGTTTTCACACCTTTACCACCACGGTTAGTTACACGATATACTGCAACAGGCTCGCCATTTTCAAGCACCCATTCGCCATTTTCGTCCACTTCGTCGAGTAAGGTACGCTTACCATAACCCTGTTGTGAAACAACCATGATGCTTTCTTTTTCTTCCTTGTTTACACAAATCATACCAACTATTTCATCCTGACCATCTTCGTCGAGTGTCATACCACGAACACCGGTAGCTGTACGTCCCATTTCACGAACTTTCGACTCGTGGAAACGGATTGCACGACCATTGCGGTTTGCCATCAATACTTCAGCATTTCCATTGGTCAACCGAACCTGTATTACCTGGTCATCTTCGCGGATAGTAATTGCATTTACACCATTCTGACGTGGACGAGAATAAGCTTCGAGCGAAGTTTTCTTAATAACACCATTTTTGGTACAGAAAATCAGATAGTGAGAATTAATATATTCGCTGTCAGTCAGACCTTTAACTCGGATAAATGCATTCACCTTATCGTCACCGTCAATGTTAAGCATATTCTGAATAGCACGACCTTTCGATATTTTCGTTCCTTCAGGGATATCATACACTTTCAACCAGTAGCATTTACCTTTTTGGGTAAAGAATAACATGGTGTTGTGCATCGAAGCCGGATAAATGTATTCGATAAAGTCTTCATCACGTGAATTTCCACCCTTCGAACCAACGCCACCACGGTTTTGAGCGCGGAATTCGGTCAGTGCAGTACGTTTGATATATCCAAGGTGTGAAATTGTGATAATCATTTCATCATCTGAATAGAAATCTTCAGGATTAAATTCTTCAGAAGAATATACAATTTGTGTGCGACGGTTATCGCCATATTTAGCTTTCACTTCAAGCAATTCATCTTTAATGATTTGCATGCGAAGTTCCACTTTTTCCAGAATTTCTTTCAAACGGGCAATCAAAGCCAATACCTCTTCGTATTCAGCACGTAATTTGTCCTGTTCCATACCGGTAAGCTGACGCAGACGCATTTCAACAATTGCACGTGACTGAATGTCCGACAATCCAAAACGTTCCATCAGGCGTGTACGGGCTTCATCGGGAGTTTTTGAATCACGAATAATCCGAATGGCTTCATCCAGATTATCGAGAATAATCATAAAACCTTCCAATAAATGTGCACGTTTTTCGGCTTCTCCAAGTTCGTATTGAGTACGGCGAATAACTACTTCGTGACGGTGTTCTACGAAATAATGAATCAGATCTTTCAGATTCAACATGCGTGGACGACCTTTTACGAGTGCAATATTATTCACGCTGAAAGAGGTTTGTAAAGCGGTGTATTTGAACAACTTATTCAAAACCACATTCGAGTTGGCATCGCGTTTGATATCAATAACGATGCGCATACCTTCACGGTCAGACTCATCGTTGATATGCGAAATACCTTCAACCTTTTTATCTTCAACCAACGCTACAACAGCCTTGATCAGTTCCACTTTATTTACCTGATAAGGGATTTCATTGACAATGATTTTTTCGCGACCCTGAGCGTCTGTTTCAATTTCCACCTTCGAGCGTACCACGATACGACCACGACCGGTTTCAAAAGCTTCTTTCACACCGGCATATCCGTATATTATGCCTCCGGTTGGAAAATCAGGTGCTTTTATATAATGCATCAATTCAGGAATATCAATATCGGTATTGTCGATATATGCAATGATGGCATTTACAGCTTCAGTTAAGTTGTGAGGCGCCATATTGGTAGCCATACCTACAGCGATACCCGATGAACCGTTTACCAGCAAGTTAGGAATACGACTTGGAAGAACAGTTGGTTCTTTCATGGTATCATCAAAGTTCAACTGAAAATCAACCGTATCTTTGTTGATATCAATCAGCATATCTTCCGACAGTTTACGCAGGCGTGCTTCGGTATAACGCATAGCAGCAGGGCTATCACCATCAATAGAACCAAAGTTACCCTGACCATCAACCAATGGATAGCGCATAGACCAGTGCTGAGCCATACGAACCAGTGTACCATAAATGGATGAATCACCATGCGGGTGATATTTACCCATTACTTCCCCGACAATACGGGCAGATTTTTTATAGGGTTTATCGGAATTGTTTCCTAATTCGTTCATTCCAAACAATACACGGCGGTGAACCGGTTTGAATCCGTCACGTACATCAGGTAATGCACGCGAAACTATCACCGACATGGAATAATCGATGTACGAAGACTTCATTTCTTCGTCAATGTTTACCTTAATAATTCTGTCTTGATCAATCATCTACTTTTTAATTTTATTACTATCTAAAAAATCGCACTAAAGTACTACTTTTTGTTGGATTAGGCAAGCAAATTATTGAAAAATTACCAACATTTGATTATCCTACTTTCATTCAAAAAAAAATGATTGCAATTATCTAAATTACAATCATTTGAAATATTTCTAAACAGCATTTATTCCAACATTCCTCCACTTACAAAACATCCATCAAACAAATCAGTTGGTTCGGGTGCTGTTTCGAAAATACCAAAAACCGACGAACCTGAGCCAGACATAGAAGCATAAACTGCACCCATTTCGTATAAATCGTTTTTTATTTTTTCGATTGCCGGATAGCGTGCGAAAACAGATTTCTCAAAGTCGTTTTTAATCGTGTTTTTCCAGTCGGAAACAGGCTGTTTGATAAGGTCAATCAGTGAAAGCTGAGGTATTTCAGGCTTTACGAGTGAATAAGCTTCGGGAGTTGATACGTGAATATCAGGTTTTACCAGCAAAAGGAAATAACCTTTTAGCGATAAATCAATGGCAGTGAAGACATTACCAATGCCTGTTGCGAATACCGGTCTGTTACGAATGAATACCGGACAGTCTGCACCAAGTTTTGCTGCAATTTTTTCCAATCTTGAGGGAGTTATTTTCAGCTTAAACATCTCATTTATAGCCTTTAGCATAAAAGCAGCATCAGCCGAACCACCTCCCAAACCTGCTCCAAAGGGTATTTGCTTTACCAGCGATATATCTATGGGAGGAAACTGATAGCCTGAACGCAGCAAATGGTATGCTTTCACTATTAAATTGTCTTCCGGATCGCCATCAAGCGTAATTCCGGATGAGGAAAAACTATAATCGGAACAAGACTCGGAAGGTTCTACTTCCAGCACATCGCACAAGCCAATGGGATAAAAGACTGTTTCGATATTATGATAACCATCGGGGCGTTTTTCAACAATATTGAGC
>CAIQOG010000187.1 GCA_903873355.1 uncultured Bacteroidales bacterium | reverse complement strand
TGACTTCTTCTGCCTGAAAGGGTTTCGCTATATAGTCGACACCCCCAAAAGAAAATGCTTTTACTATATTTTTGGTTTCGTTGAGGGCACTGATAAAGATAACCGGAATATCGCGGATGTCGGGATTTTCTTTTAAACGTCGGCAAACCTCGTATCCATCCATATCGGGCATCTTGATATCCAGGATTATCAGGTCGGGTTTTTCTTTTTCGGCTACCTGTAATGCCATAACGCCACTCAGTACCGGTCGAACTTTATACCCATCTTCTTTGAGAATGGCATCTAGAATTCTTAAATTGGCAGGAACATCGTCCACAATAAGAATATTGGGTGTAAATGAGTCAGTATGAAGAATTGAATTCATTTTTTATTTCTTAGAATTTAATAATTTTTGAAGACTGAGGTAGTCGTAATTGTTGGCATGTAGCATGAGCTGTTGTTGAAGTACTGAATTTTCAGAATCGATACTGTTAATCAGGTCAAGCAGCAGGTCTAAATCAGCAACTGCCAGTGCATCCATCATTTGAGCGATAAGCTGATGAGGTAATTTGGCAATATCATCCTTCATGTCCTTTATTTCAGGTAAATATTGATCATACTTCAACGGGGCTTCTTCTTCGTATATGTATTGGATTCCCAGCACATCTCCAATCGTAGAAAAGAGTTCATTTTCACGGAAAGGCTTTTGAATATAGCCTTGCATGTTCATGGTCGCTATTTTTTCGCGTTCTTCTTTAAACACACTGGCGGTTAATGCGATAATAGCAGTTTCTTTGCCTTTTTCGGTCAACTTGATAAGGCGGCAAGCTTCGTAGCCATCCATCACAGGCATTCGTAAATCCATTAATATCAGATGGGGCATCCATTCTTCAAATTTTTCGATAGCTTGTTTGCCATCCATGGCTTCGTTGGTTTCAAATCCTACCAGTTTGAGAAGATTAACAACTACTTTAAGGTTTTCCAACTTATCATCTACCACCAGTATGCGTATTGGCTCCTGGGCATTATCGATGGATACAACGCGTTTTGAAACAATATCTTTAACTTCCTTGGGTTTACCCTGTTTTATTTCAACATTAAAAGTAAACAAAGAGCCAATTCCCAAGTTACTACTTACGCTGATATTCCCGCCCATCAATGTTACCATTTCGCGGCTGAGGGCCAGTCCCAAACCTGTTCCGCTGCTTTTTCTGATTCCACTGCTTGTTTGTTCGAACTGTTTAAAGAGTTTGCTTATTTCGTTTTCGGGAATTCCACTGCCTGAATCCTGAATTTCGACAATAAGCTGACTGCTTTCCTCATCTATTTTTTCACCACGGATGCGCACAGCTATGCCACCTTCATCAGTAAATTTCAAGGCATTGCCTATCAAATTGATAAATATCCTTCGAAGTTTATTATCGTCAACAAATACATAGCGGGGAAGGTCGTCGGCGGTTTCAAAAATAAACTGAAGGTTTTTGAGTTGGGCGGGTTCTTTAAAAAGCATGCGGATATCTGAAAACAAGGCATACAAATCAACATGGGATGGATTTAATTCCAAGTGGCCAGCTTCCATTTTTGACAATTCCAGGATATCGTTGATCAGCGACAAAAGGTGCTCTCCGGCACGGATGATAGAGAAATTATACTCTCTTTGTAAATCGGTTAAGAGTTGATCGCGGTTCATCAGTTGCGAAAATCCAATAATGGCATTCAGGGGTGTTCTTATCTCGTGCGACATATTAGCCAGAAATACACTTTTGGCTTTATTGGCAGTTTCGGCCATAGCAGCCATTTCGGTGGCTTTGGTAGTTGCAGTTTCGAGATATATATTGGTTTCGAGCAGTTTTTTTTCTGTTTTCACCCTGTTGTTAATGTTTACCAACAGATGAGAGAAAAGCTGAAGTAAGGCAGTTTCTTTTTCATCAGAAGGGTGAAGGTTGTTAACAAAGTCAAAACCCACAAAACCAATACATTTATCACCGGACATCATAGGGACGGTAAGCAGACTTTTGATACCCTGGGGTTCTAAAATAGCTCTCAAATTATTCTCTGGTAATGCAAGCACATTTTCAATATACAGCACATTGCCGCATTGGTGAGCATTTGCCCATTCGGGAATCATCTCCAATGGGAGATTTTGTAAAGCATCCATTTCAGGTTCTATTCCATTATTACACCATTCATATTCATTGGAAGTAGTTTGTTTGTCAAAGTCATAGTTGAAGATATAACTTCTATCGGCTTGCACAAATTCACCCATTTCTTTCAAAGAGGCGTTGATCATATTGCTTACCTGATCTATCGGGATGTTGATATAGGTAGAAGCCATTTCCATCAGAATTTTCTGCATATTGGTTTGCTGAAGCAGGGCTTTTTCTGCTTGTTTTTGCTTGGTAATATCCCAATTGGTACCGATCATGTTGAGTGGATTGCCAGCATCGTCCCGTTGAACGATTGCCAGTGCTCTGATGTTATGAATACTTCCATCTGGCCATACCACCCTGAACTCGGTATCAAATTCTTTTTCGCCACTTAAGGCCATCTTTATTTCTTCATCCCCTCTTAGCTCATCGTCGGGATGGATACCATCACGCCAGGTTTCGTAAACGCCACCGAAATTCTTTTCTTCGATGCCATACAAGGCAAACATCTGGTTGTCCCACAAAAGTGCATTTTTTGAAACATCGTAATCCCATACGCCCACTCCACCTGCTCGCGTGGCCAGTTCTAAGCGGGCAGAGACTTGCTTTACTTTTTCTTCGGCCAGCTTACGGCCGCTGATATCGGTTAAGGAAGTAACCCTTACATCTCTTCCTTTGTAGTGCATCATCTTACCCCTAAGTACACAGGGAAAAGTACTTCCGTCCT
>CAIQOG010000186.1 GCA_903873355.1 uncultured Bacteroidales bacterium | reverse complement strand
TACTTCAAGTCCAAGTTTGGATGTAAAACCAACTGCTTACGGAACTGCTCCAACTCCAGTAGTAACAGCTGATGCATTTACACGTAATTTTGCAGGTGGATATGTACATTTTGTACAAGATATTGCTGATACTCAACACAGTATCATGGTTAAGTATGATTGGTATGATCCTAATACAAACGTATCAGGAAACAATATTGGTGCTGCTATTTCAGACGCAGGTCAGGTAGCTGCAAACAAAGCTACTACAAAGAGCAAACCTTATATAGCAACAAACAAAGCCGATATCGCTTATTCAACACTTGGATTAGGATATATGTACCGTATGAACAATAATATCAAATTTATGGTTTATTATGATATGCCGGTAAATGAAACAACAAGTGCTTTGGCTGCTGCAGGTAATAATTATTCAGCTGTATTGGCTGCTAATTTGTTGACAGTTCGTATGCAGGTTAAATTTTAATTAGTTGAAAAGTAAACAAGTATTCAAAATAAAAAAACAAGAAAATGAAAAAACTTATTTTATCGGTAATGATGGTTTGCGCAATCGCTCCGTCATTCTATGCTCAAAAAATTAAAGGTAGTGATACAGTATTGCCATTAGCTCAGAAAGAAGCAGAAGCTTTTGGAAAGAAAACAGGAAAATCGGTAACCGTAATTGGTGGTGGTAGTGGTGTTGGTATCGCTGCATTGCTCGAAGGAACAACTGAAATCGCCATGTCGTCACGTAAAATGAAGTTCGACGAAAGAGCTAAATGTCAGGAGGCAGGAAAATCAATCGTTGAAAAAACTATTGCTTACGATGCCTTAGCAGTAATTGTAAACCCTTCAAACCCTGTAACAAAATTAACCCGTGTCCAGATTGAAAGTATCTTTACCGGAAAAATTACTAACTGGAAACAGGTTGGTGGTGCTGATTTGAAAATAACTCCTTATTCACGCGAAACAAGTTCAGGTACGTATGAGTTCTTTAAAGAATTCGTTTTGTTGAACAAAAATTATATGAGCTCAATCCTAAGTATGCCTGCTACAGGTGCAATCGTTCAGTCGGTAAGCCAGACAAAAGGTGCAATTGGTTATGTAGGATTGGCTTACGTTAATAAAGAAGTGAAAGCTTTGCATGTTTCATTTGATGGTAAAACTTATATTGAACCAAACGAAGTAACAGCTAAAAACAAAACTTATCCAATTATTCGTCCCTTGTTTTTCTACTACGAAAAATCTAAGGAAAAAAACTATCTGCCTCTTGTAAACTTTGTACTTTCAGCCGAAGGTCAGGCAATTGTTGAAAAAGTGGGATATGTGCCATTGACAAAATAAAAAGCCCCCTAACCCCCTGAAGGGGGAACTAAGAACCGCTATCGAAATTTCGATAGCGGTTTTTGTTTGTGCCTGATTTGTAATAGTTTATTCACAGTTCTGTTTTAATGTCGCAATATTATTGTTTTTACTTTGCAAATAAAAAACGACAATGTATAATCAAAAGTTTTATCCTACCATTGTTATTTCTGATGTTCATTTGGGTACCGAACACTCCAAAACCCGCGAACTGGCCGACTTCCTTA
>CAIQOG010000185.1 GCA_903873355.1 uncultured Bacteroidales bacterium | reverse complement strand
TTTCTGGATATAAATCCTGCATTTGAACAGTTGACCGGTTTAAAAAAATCAGAAATAATTGGGAAAACGGTTTTATCAGTTATACCAGGTACTGAAACATCCTGGATTGAAAGATATGGTGATGTAGCTTTAACCGGTAATCCCGTTGAGTTCGAAAATTACTTAGCGCCATTGAACCGGCATTATCAAATTAAAGCTTTTAGTCCTGCGAAAAATCAGTTTGCGGTTATATTTGATGATATCACAAAACGTAAGCAGTTGGATGAATTCCTTAGAAGAAGTGAAGCAAATTACAAGAATTTGATTCGGGATTTGCAGGTGGGTTTATTAATACAGGGGCCGAATGCTGAAATATTATCAAACAATAGCAAGGCTTTAGAATTACTTGGCGTGACAGAAGACCAACTTTTAGGCAAAACATCATTTGACCCCATGTGGAATGTTATACATGAAGATGGCTCACCCTTTCCGGGCAATACACATCCGGTACCGCAAGCAATTGAAACACGCAAATCAGTTGAGAATATAATAATGGGTGTATTTCGACCGGTTATTGGTGATAGAATATGGTTGTTAGTAAGCGCAGAACCTCAGTTAAATTATAATAGAGAGGTTGAACAGGTTGTATGTACATTTATTGATGTTTCAGAACGCAAGTTCGCAGAAGAAAAATTAATCAATACATTGCATAACCTTGAACTCTCCAACAAAGACCTTGAACAATTTGCTTATGTGGCAAACCACGACCTTCAGGAACCCTTGCGCATGATTTCGAGCTACACCCAATTGCTCGAACATAAATACAAGGATAAGTTGGATCAGGATGCCAACGAGTATATTCACTATGCGGTGGATGGAGCAATTCGTATGCAAAAACTGTTGAATGATTTACTTGAATATTCGAAGATAAGTAAGATTGAAAAGTCTTTTGAAAAAGTTGACACTTCATCCGCTTTAGGGCAGGTTATTTCCAATCTGCAACTACTTATAACTTCGAACAGAGCCTTAATAACCATCGATGATTTGCCGGTAGTGAAAGCCGATGAATCGCAGATGTTGAGACTCTTTCAAAACCTTATTGAAAATGCCATTAAGTTTAAAAAGAAAACAGAATTGCCCAAAATACATATATCATGTACAAAGCAGGACGAAATGTATCGGTTTTCGGTAGCCGATAATGGAATAGGAATTGAGATGCACTATCAAGACAGGATTTTTATTGTTTTTCAGCGCCTACATTCAGCAAAAGATTTCCCCGGAACAGGCATAGGGCTATCTATTTGCAAACGTATAGTAGAGCGTCATGGAGGAACTATTTGGATCGAATCAACATTAAACGAAGGGACTACTTTTTATTTTACAATTCCTGTATAAACTTCCCAAATATGAATAATCCTAAAGAACATACAATCCTCCTGATAGAGGACAATCCGGGCGACATCAGGCTGGTAAAAGAAATGCTGAACGAAATTACTTCGTTTAATTACAATCTTATTTCGGCTGAAACCTTGAAAGAAGGATGCGAGCAAATCAGAAAAAATGATTTGGTTCTTATTCTGCTCGACCTCAATTTGCCTGACAGCACAGGAAAAGCAACCTTCGAGAAGGTAGTAAATTGTGCCGGTGATATTCCTGTTGTCTTAGTAAGCGGATTGCATGATGAGCAATTATCATTATCATTGATTAAAGAAGGGGCACAGGATTACGTATTAAAACAGGATTTAAACAGCAACCTTCTTGCTAAAACCATTCAATATGCGCTAATACGCAAGAATGCGGATGTGGAATTGCAAGCGTCAAAGAATTTTCTGGATAAAATCATTAACTCTGTAGCTTCTCCTATTTTCGTAAAAGACGCTAATCATAATCTTTGTTTGGTGAACGATGCATATTCTTCACTCCTTAACCTTCCTGTTGAAAAAATTATTGGTTCAAACGGTTATGAATATTACACCGAAAATCAAAAGAAGGAATTCCTTGCAAAAGATATGGAAGTATTTAAAACAGGTAAAGAAAATATTAATGAGGAAGAACTTACCGATGGAACAGGTAAAATCAGGACTTTTGTTACCCGAAAAACCTTATTTATCGATCCCGATGGTAACAAATTTCTGGTTGGAGTTTTAGATGATATCACCGAACACAAACAAAAAGATAATCAGATTAACAAACTATCGCAAGCAGTTGAACAAAGTCCCGTTAGCGTAGTTATTACCGATCTTGATGGGAAAATTGAATATGCTAATCTTAAGGCTTCAGAAACAACCGGCTACAGCTTTGAAGAACTGAAAGGGAATAACCCACGAGTCCTAAAATCGGGCGAAACACCACAAGAAGAATATGAATTGCTTTGGAAAACGATAAACTCTGGAAATATATGGCAAGGAACATTCCACAATAGAAGAAAGAACGGAGAACTTTACTGGGAATCAGCCACTATTACTCCGGTATTAAATGAAAACGGAATTGTAACGAATTATCTCGCCATAAAAGAGGATATTTCCCAACTAAAAATTGATGAACAGCAAATTCTGGATTTAAATCTGAATCTGGAAAACAAAATTAATGAAAGAACCACTGAACTTGCCACTGCAAATACAAAATTAATCGTTGAAGCAGAAGAAAGAATAAAATCAGAACGAAAATTTGAAGTAGCATTCCATTCAAGTTCTGCCATGATGGCTATTTCAGATATGGAGACCGGACTATACCTCGATGTTAACAATACCTGGCTCGATACCCTGGAATTTACCCAAGAAGAAATCATGGGTAGAACATATAATGAAATAGAAATCTTTAAAGATCATGATATAAGAAACAAAATAATTACTGATATTCTGTCTGGTAATCCTGTTCGTGACCTTGAAGTGAATATATATACAAAATATGGCAGTAAAGTAATCGGATCTGTGTCAGCCGATTTGATATATATTGGCGATAGAAGGTATCTTTTAAGTGTTATACATGATATTACTGACCTTAAAATTATTGAAGAAGAACTTCAAAATGCCCGCATTGAAGCCGAAAAAGCGAATGTGGCTAAAAGTGAATTTCTTTCACGTATGAGTCACGAGTTGCGTACACCAATGAATTCGATTCTCGGATTTGCTCAATTGCTTGAAATGACCGAACTTAATATAAGACAGAAGAATAGCGTAAAACACATAAGACACAGCGGCGCTCATTTGCTTGAATTAATAAATCAGGTGTTGGACATTTCGCGAATCGAATCCGGTCGGTTATCCATTACATTTGAACCCGTTGAATTATTCGGTATTTTTAATGAAATGATTGACATTCTGAATCCCTTGGCTTCAGAGTATAAAATCAGATTCAAAATTACAGAATCGCTCATTGATAAACTCTTTGTGAATGCCGATCGTCAGAGTTTCAAACAGATAATGTTGAACTTACTGAGCAATGCAATAAAGTATAACAATGTTGGAGGTATAGTAGAAATCAAAACGGAGATAAAAAAGGATAAAAAGAATGATTCGTCAATTATCCGCATTACAATAGCTGATAATGGTGTGGGTATTAAACCTCAGGATATCGCCAAATTATTCATGCCTTTCGAACGAATTGGGTATGAAATAAGCGAAATTGAAGGAACAGGTCTTGGTTTGGCTGTTGTAAAAAAACTGACAGAAGCCATGGGCGGAATTTGTGGGGTTGAAAGTGTTTATGGCAAAGGAAGTACATTCTGGATTGAACTGCCTCAGGAAGAGCAATATAGCGTTGTCGAAAGTTCTGAAATCTATATCGAACCTATTCAGGTTGTGACCAGTAAAAAAGGAACAGTTTTATATATTGAAGACAATATTCCCAACATTGAACTGGTGGAACAAATTCTTTCATCCCAACGACCTTTAATACGCCTGATAACCAATATACATGGTAAGCAAACCTTAAAACTTGCTATCAAAAACAAACCGGAATTAATTCTACTCGATTTGAATTTGCCCGATATTAATGGATTTGAAGTACTCAATCTAATTTTAAATAACAAAGATACTAAAGATATTCCCGTGGTAATACTCAGTGCAGATGGAATGCGGAATCAGATTAATAAATTAATGGAAGCCGGTGCCAAAAAATATTTGACCAAACCGCTGGATGTAGGAGAGTTTTTAAGAACGATCGATGAATATATTTGAACTGCTTAAGTGATTGAAATGATTTAATAACGGATTAGAGTTTATATAAGTTAGTCATTTCGAAACCACTCTTAAACTACCATTTGGTACTTAGGAATAAAATAACTTGAAACAATGCTAAAACCCTGTTTTAAGGAAATATACATTTGATACACTGAATATCAAAAATTCTCACAACAACTAAAATGTCCTTTGTATTGTGTATTAACTAATGAATATAAGTTAATAAGCGTAGCAAATAATCTTCAATAAAAGTCGTATAAATGAAGTTAAAAAAATAGTATAAAG
>CAIQOG010000184.1 GCA_903873355.1 uncultured Bacteroidales bacterium | reverse complement strand
TGACTTGAAGTCACCCCGTGAGTGGAGTTAATGAAATTAATTTGACTTGAAGTCACCCCGTGAGTGGAGTTAATGAAATTAATTTGACTTGAAGTCACCCCGTGATTAGAGTTACTAACAGATAAATAATTCAGCTATGCTTTTTGAAACAGGAAATTTATATCACATCTACAATCAGGGTAATAACAGGCAACAGATTTTCTTTTCGCACGAGAATTATATTTTCTTCCTTAAGAAACTGAAGAAACACATTCTACCTCATGCCGATATACTTGCGTGGTGCTTAATGCCGAATCATTTTCATTTAATGATTTATGTGAAGGATGTAATTATTGCTAATGAGGCATTAACTCACGGGGTGACTTCAAGTCACCCCGTGAGTAGAGTTAAAGAAATTAATTTGACTTCAAGTCACCCCGTGAGTAGAGGCAATTCAGAAATGACTTCAAGTCACCCCGTGAGTAGAGTTAAGGAAATTAATTTGAACAATAATATTGCAATCATGCTTCGTTCTTATACCAGAGCGATTAATAAACAATTTGATAGAAGCGGAAATCTTTTCCGCGAATCTACCAAAGCCGAATGCCTCACTCAGATACAAGGCATCACTCCTACCTTTTTCGGTTCGCAAATAAATGTTCGTATTCCTGAAAAAGAATATCCGCAGGTTTGTTTTAATTATATCCATCAAAACCCGGTGAATGCCAACCTGGTAAAACGGCCTGAAGACTGGCAATTTTCTTCGTATCCTGATTATTTTGCCGGAAGAAACGGGAAACTAATCAATAAAATAAGGGCAGTCGAATTTGAATTAATTATGAAATAGTTTTTATCTTTGAAGCGTAAAAATATCAGCTAATTCTTATTTTTTAAAAATCAATACTAACACAAAAAACATCAAGCTATGAGTTCAAAACAAATGTGTCAGAGTTGTGGCATGCCGCTGACCAAAGACCCTAACGGTGGCGGAACCAATGCCGATGGCAGGAAAAGCGAAAAGTATTGCAGCTATTGTTATCAGAATGGTGAATTTACCTTTAAAGGTACTGTAGAAGAGTTTCAGGAACATTGCCGTGTAAAAATGAAAGAAGGCGGACATTCAGGCTTTTTGGCCTGGCTGTTTTCACGTGGTCTGAAACGCCTGGAACGCTGGAAATAAACGTTGTAAACGAATTTCGGAATGGGAGTACTCTAAAAAAGTACTCTCATTTTTTTCTCTCAATAAAACAATCCAATAGATTTTTTTACAGTGTCTATTTTAACATCTGTGTGTTATGAATTTATTTCGCGCACGATATATCACTTTAATAATTTACATTTAATTTCCAGCCTATTTTAGGAACAGTTTCAATAGAAATCTGAGAGTCCAAACTTAACTTTGAACGTAGTGACGATAAAATATTGTGAAGTGAAGCTTCTTTCAATTTCAATTCCGCATCATCCCATACCGATTCTAAAATATCATTTTTAGGAACCACTTTCTGAATGTTTTCAACCAACAAAGTCAAAACTGCACATTCATTCTTTTGTAATTTAATTTTAGTTTCATCAAAATACAAATTCAGTTCTGAAGACACTAAAACATACTTACCTATTTGAAAGTTATCTTTGACAGGAATTGAAGGTTGAGTCCGCGAAATCATTTCATTGATACGCATTACCAGTTCACGAATTCCAAACGGCTTACGCAGATAATCGACATTACCGATGCTAAATCCTTGTTGCAAATCTTCAATCTGAGTACGTGAAGTAGTGAAGATAATCGGTATATTACTGAGCTGACGTATCTTATGTCCTACTTCAAAACCATTCATTGTCCCATTCAGGTTCACATCAAGCAATACAATATCCGGTTTAGAACTTGTAAAAGCCATAAAACCTGCATTCCCCTCCGTATGATGTA
>CAIQOG010000183.1 GCA_903873355.1 uncultured Bacteroidales bacterium | reverse complement strand
ATAGGATTCCTATTGAAACAAGGTAAGCAAACCGAAGCTAATCAGGCAAAGGAGAAAACTGTTGAACTGAAAGAAATTATCAAAACCATTGGTGACCAGCAAAGTGCTGCTGAGCAAAAGCTGAACGAATTGCTCGTGCAAATTCCAAACCTGCCACACGAAAGCGTTCCTGCAGGTAAACATGCCGAGGATAATTTGATTGAACGTACCGGAGGAACTATACCGACTTTATACGAAGGCGCTGTTCCACACTGGGATTTGGCGAAAAAGTACGATTTGATTGATTTTGAATTGGGTGTGAAAATTTCAGGTGCAGGCTTCCCAGTTTACAAAGGTAAAGGTGCCCGATTGCAACGTGCGTTGATTAATTTCTTTCTGGACAATGCCCGCGAAGCAGGTTATCTGGAAGTTCAACCACCTTACGTGGTGAATGCAGCTTCGGGTTATGGCACAGGTCAATTGCCCGACAAAGAAGGACAAATGTATCACTGTACAATTGACGATTTGTATTTGATTCCAACAGCTGAGGTGCCTGTAACAAATATTTACCGTGATGTGATTTTGAACGAAAGCGAATTACCAATAAAGAACACTGCTTATTCAGCATGTTTCCGTCGCGAAGCCGGTTCGTATGGCAAAGATGTTCGTGGACTGAACCGTTTACACCAGTTTGACAAAGTGGAAATCGTACAAATCCAACATCCGGATAAATCTTACGAAACGCTTGACCAGATGGTGAATTACGTGCAAACACTGGTTGAAAAATTAGAATTACCATGGCGTATTCTTCGACTTTGTGGTGGCGATATGAGCTTTACATCAGCATTGACTTTTGATTTTGAAGTTTTTTCTGCAGCTCAGGAGCGTTGGTTGGAAGTAAGTTCGGTTTCCAATTTTGAAAGTTATCAGGCTAACCGCTTGAAATGTCGTTTCAAAAGTGGCGACAAGAAAACCCAATTAGCTCACACATTGAATGGTAGTGCATTGGCTTTACCTCGTATTGTGGCTGCTTTGCTCGAAAACAATCAGACTCGTGAAGGAATTCGAATTCCAAAAGCACTGATTCCTTATACTGGATTCGATATTATTGATTGATTATTGGTTAATCAGTTGGAAATAATAAATGGCGACATTTGACGAAAGTTGAATGTCGTTTTTTGTTTTTATAAGTTTTTAATTTGAGAATAAATATAAAACTATATATTTGCAGGATAATACTTTAATGCTACGGTTATGAAAAAGAAACTTTTATCCGGTTTAGTGATTCTATTGGTTGTTGCATTCAGTGGAGGTATTTACTATATTCACTTGCTGACACCTATTATCACTGGTTATGCTGCTAAAAATCTGGCCTCAGATGTTTTTGTAGGCATTCGTACTCAGGAAAGTGTAGAATCAACCGATTTGAATTTTTCGTTTATCAAATTTACTCACAATACAATCGATTATAAAAATAAAGAAGTAACGAGTAGTTTTCTTTGGGCAAAATCCAAAGCTATTTATATTGAAGGTTTTGGCTGTACATTGGTTCGTGGGATTGATGAAGCTACGATACGAAATCGACCATACACTATTGTGCCATTACCTACTGCAAATACTGATTCTATTGTTTGGCCTGCTGGTGATAAACTGGATAATAAAATTCCTTCAGGAATTGATATAAATAAACTAAATGTTGCTAT
>CAIQOG010000182.1 GCA_903873355.1 uncultured Bacteroidales bacterium | reverse complement strand
ATGGTTTTGCTCCGGGTAGCGGACATACCTTTGTGTGTGACGGATATGATGCGAATAATTTTTTTCATATGAATTGGGGTTGGGGCGGGCAGTTTAATAATAATTATTGGAATATTAATTCATTAAACCCGGGAACAGGTGGTGCAGGATCTGGAACAGGAACTTATAATCTAAATCAGCAAGCTGTCATTGGTATTCAACCACCAACAGGTGGCGTAACAGCAAATATTAAAATGTATTCATCCATTACTATTACTCCGAATCCAATTAATTTCGCACAATCATTTACTGTTAACGCGGATGTACAGAATGCAGGTAGTAGCAATTTTAGCGGAGATTTTTGTGCTGCATTGTTTAATTCGTCAGGCAGTTTTATTGATTATGTACAGATAATTTCTACAACCAGTCCACTCCAACCAACATATCATTATACAGGAGGTATAACATTTTCAAATACAGGAATGTTTCCTGTTCCGGGCAACTATTCTATTGGAATATATTACAGACCAACAGGCGGTAACTGGCAAGCAGCAGGAAGTGTTTCGTACAATAACACTTCAAATGTTACTATAAATGGTCCTTATAATCCATTAAAATTATATTCAAATATTATTGCCAGTCCAACAACTTTTGTTCAAGGACAATCCGCCTCAGTTAATGTAAATTTATCGAATACGAATACTAACACCTATTACGGACAGTATCAGGCAAATCTTTATGATTTGAGTGGAAACTTTGTTCAAACAATTGGTACATACAACGAAACAACTGGTCTCCCTTCAAACTACTCCTATTCCTCACCTTACATCACATTCTCAACATCAGCTATTACAGCAAATCCAGGCACTTATATTTTAGCAATCATTGAAAAAGAGACAGGTTCTTCAAATTGGTATTATGCTGGTGGAGCTTCTTATACAAACCCTATAAATATTAATGTGGTTGCTCCTCCTTTATTACCCGATATATACGAAACCAACAACACAGCAGCAACTGCTTACAATCTTCCTTTGAGTTTTTCTGTAAATACAGCAACAAAAATTACAACTGGTTCAAATATTCATGTCGGTAGTGATAATGATAACTACAAAATAGTTTTGCCTTCAGGTTATAATTACCAAATTACAGCGAGAGTTGACGACAGTTATAACAGCGGAAATGGCAACACTTACACTTGTGATGTTTCATTCTCATATAGCACTGACAATGGAAATACTTGGTCAAATATTTATGACGATATTATGCCAAACAACATCAGTGTTAGCAATGGTGGTACGATTATATTTTATGTTTCTCCATACTTTGTTGGTCTAACGGGAACATATCTTTTAGATTTAAACATTTCACGAACTGCTAACACAGGTGTTAATGAAGTTACTTCCGAAAACGATATAAAATTATTTCCTGTTCCGACTTCAAATACAATTTCTTTGGAGTTAAAGAATTCCAATTTAAAAAATGGAAAAATTATAATTCAAAACAACCTTGGACAAATTATAAAAGAATTCCCTAATCAAAATTTATCGTTACAACTTATTAATTTCGATGTTTCAGATTTACCGAATGGTATTTATTATTTTCAAATTCAAAACGAGAAGCAAAACACAATCAACAAAAAATTCATAATTAATCGTTAATGAAACACTGTAACCTTTCAATGATAGTGCTAATGGTTATCACTGTCATTTTTTGCTTTTCATCAAACAAGATGAGCAGTCAAACAACTAAAAAACAAATGACTTTTTCGAGTCCACCGACAATCATTTACAAAACTAAAAATGATTACAGTAAGTTTGTTCCAGTAACTCTTTCAGAGGATAAATCTAAAATCGTTTCTTATCCATCACCCAAAGACATTTATTATAATGGTAAATTAGCATATCCGACAAAACTTAAAAACGGATATTATTTGGACAATAGAGGACTTAATAAAAATTCTGTTTTCTTAAACATAACTTATGAAGAATACAGTAAGTATAAAGAAGCTCCATCTTTAAATGAACTGTATTTAAAAGTTGCAGACAAAAATCCATTTATCGAATTTTATGATTGTGGAAACCGATATAGATTTAAGAATGAAATAAAAGAAATCAATAAAATAATCATAAGTGGCAAACTGAAAGAATGTAAATGTTTAACGGAATAAACAAAATTAATTATAAAATAATTTGATCTGTAAGGAAACAATTACCATGTTGAGAAATTGATTGTGAAATAATGAATCTAATTAAGATTTAAAATATGTTAAACCGGCTTGTAAAATTAATTCCAATTATTTCAGCATTAATACTTTTCTCTGGTGCATTAAACCTGATTATGTATTACGCATTTTTCAAAGTCAATATAACTGATTATATAAAGGGGGACGAAATATTAACTTTATTTCTTAACGACTTGGTTAAATTCAGTCTAATAATAGCTATAACGATTATTCCATTCGTTTATAGAAGTATTAATAATCAACAGAAGTTTAAATTTATTCTTCCTGTTTTTGTTGCTTTAATTCTTACGTTTGTTTTATGTTTTTTGGAT
>CAIQOG010000181.1 GCA_903873355.1 uncultured Bacteroidales bacterium | reverse complement strand
TTCAATAATTTAAATTGGAATAATCCCGGCAAGTAAAACTTGCCGGGATTATTTGTTTTAAACAGGTAGTATATTTGGGGATTTAGTTGTATTTTTGCAACTCAATTTTTGAGTTTATTTTCAATGCGTTTAAATCTTTTTATTTTCTCTGTAATCCTTTCTGTCAGCTTATTTGCTGCTAAGGTTGATGTTGGTGAACAATACTTCAACAATAAACAGTACAGCAAGGCAAAGGTGATTTATGAAAAACTGCTTCATAAAAAACCTACCGATCCACTCTATAATTTCCGATATGCTGTATGTTGCAACGAACTAAAAGATGCTACACAGGCAATTATTCATTTTGAGGTGAGCGGGCAGAAATTTCCTCTTAGCCTCTTGTATCTCGGTGAATTATATTTTAAATTATACCGGTTTGACGAATCAGTCGCTTCCTATCAAACTTATATAAATACATTGGACTCAATAGATTCAAAACGCCCGGAACTACTGAAGAAACTCAAAAAATCGACCAGTGCATCCCGACTGATTTCCAAAGTGGAAGATATTTCAATCATAGATAGTGCTCAGGTTAATAAATCTGACTTTTTGAAGTTTTATAAATTCAACAGCGAGTTAGGTTCATTGAATCAGGAAATAATAAACATGCCTCACCACCGTAAGGCAGACCGCATAAAATACCTGACACAACGCAAGGATCGCATGTATTTCTCCGACTCTATTCAGGGTCAAATGAATATTCTGTCGGCTTTTAAATTGCTCGATGGTTGGTCAAAACCACAGTCAATATCAGACCAGATCAATACACCTGCAAATGAGAATTATCCTTTTTTGCTACTGGATGGTGTGACAGTTTATTTTGCTTCAGATGGAGAAAATTCTTTGGGAGGTTATGATATTTTTGTAACCCGTTTTAATCCGTCAACCAATTCGTATTTGCCACCCGAAAATATTGGCTTTCCGTTCAATTCAACGGCGAATGATTATATGATGGTGATTGATGAGCAAAATAAAACAGGTTGGTTTTCTACCGACCGTAATCAACCTTCAGGTAAAATCATGATTTACAGGTTTGTACCAAACGAAACCCGAAATATTGTACGAACTGAGAATAAAGAATATCTCAGGAATGTGGCACTATTGAAATCATATCGGAGAATCTCATCAACGAAAGCAGATAATAACGAATCTAATATTGAAATTTTGACTTCTGAATTGCAAAAGCAAATGGAATTTGTCATAAATGATTCTATAGTCTATACAACTGCAGATCAGTTTAAAAATCCGGATGCACTCAAGCTTTGGAATGAATACTTAAAAATAAGCGTTGACTTCAAATCCCATCAGAAGGAACTGGCTGAATTAAGGCAAAAATTCGATCAGTCTGAGAATGTTGACCAACGAAAGGCATTAACTCCTCAGATTATAGACCTTGAGACCCATAATATTGAGATTAAAAAACTTCTTTCAGTAAAGCAGAAAGAAGTGAGGAATCTAGAATTGAATTTCCTTCAAAAGAAATAATTTTAAAATTGTTACGTTTGATTTGTGTTATCAGAATAAGGGTCAATTTAACGTTGAATTAGATTTGATTAACTAACCGGTTTGCCTCGCTTAACTTTATTTCCGATTAATCGTAATTGTACTTGTATTATAAGCTATAATTTTGTGAACTAAAAACTTTCAGTATGGACAGATTACGATTTCAGAGTTTCGGCAGCGGTAGCAGCGGCAATTGTTATTTTATTGGCAATGCCAGTTGTGGTTTGTTGATTGATGCCGGAATCGGAGTCCGAAATATCCGCAAATACCTGAGAAATATGGGGTTAGACTTCCAGTATATTCACGGAGTTTTTGTTACACACGATCATGCCGATCATATTAAAGCTGTAGGGACGATTGGAGAAAAACACCATGTTCCGATTTACAGCACCAGAATGGTTCACGAAGGAATTCAACGAAATTATTCGGTTACAGAAAAACTATATTCAAGTCAGAAATATATAGAAAAAGGTGAAACCCTGCAAATTGGCGATTTTAAAATAACGGCTTTTCATGTATCTCACGATGCCACCGACTGTGTTGGTTATACTGTTGAATATAAAGAAAAAAGATTTACCTTTGCAACTGATGTGGGTTATATTAACCCCGAAGCAGCTCTTCATTTGGAACAGGCACATTATATGGTGTTGGAAGCTAATTATGATGATAAAATGCTTACCGAAGGTTCTTATCCTTATTATCTGAAAAACCGGATTAAAGCTAAGACCGGACATTTGAGCAATGTGGAAGCTGCCGGTTTTCTGGCTGAAAAGTATTCAGAAAAATTGCAACATGTATTTCTTTGTCACCTCAGCAGGGAAAATAATTCTCCGGAAGTGGCATTTGAAACTGTACAAAAACACCTGTCCGAAAAAAAAATTGAAATCGGGAAGGATTTGGAAGTAATTACACTCGAGAGATTTAGTCCTTCGAAGATGTATATATTCAGCTAAAGTGAGAAGGTCGAAAGATGTATAAAATTTCTTTTTCTGTTTGACTTTATAAACTTTACGAATTTTGTAAACTTTTCAACTTAAATTTTATGTCTGCAAATCTGGTTATTATCCCTACATACAACGAAAAGGAAAACATTGAAAACATAATTCGTGCAGTTTTCAGTCAGCCTACATTTTTTCATGTACTTGTAATTGAAGATGGCTCACCTGATGGCACTGCTGCAATTGTAAAAACTTTGCAGAAAGAATTTCCTGAACGTTTGTTTATTATTGAAAGAACGGGAAAACTTGGTTTGGGAACTGCCTATATAACCGGCTTCAAATGGGCGTTGCAACATTCTTACGACTTTATTTTCGAGATGGATGCAGATTTTTCGCACAATCCTGTTGATCTGAACAAACTTTACGATGCATGTGCAAATAAAGGAGCAGATTTGGCAATAGGTTCGCGCTATATAACGGGTGTAAATGTTGTAAACTGGCCTATTGGTCGTGTTTTGATGTCCTATTTTGCTTCTAAATATGTTCGATTTATTCTCGGAGTAAAAATTGCCGACACTACTGCCGGATTCAAATGCTATCGTCGTGAAGTGCTGGAAACCATAGAGTTGGATAAAATAAGGTTTAAAGGATATGCTTTTCAGGTAGAAATGAAATACACGGCATTTATGTGTGGTTTCAATGTTAATGAAGTGCCGGTTATTTTTGTGAATCGCGAGCTTGGAACTTCCAAAATGAGCGGTGGAATTTTCGGAGAAGCCTTTTTAGGTGTTATACAGTTAAAATGGAGCAGTTGGTTTCGTAAGTATCCACAGAAGAAATAACGCAGATTTCCAATTGTTTAATTTCCAATTCCCAATAATATGCTTGGAAGTTATTTTAATTGGAAATTGATAAATTTTAATTGGAAATTGAAATGATGCAAATAATCAAAAACGCAACAATTGTAAATGATGGAAGAATCTTCAAAGGTTCGGTGTTGATTGATGGTGAGAAAATTAAAGCTGTTTTTGAAGAAAATCAGGAGATTATAATTGAAGGTGTTTATTCTGAGATTGATGCTACCGGACTGTTACTAATTCCCGGAGTTATAGACGATCAGGTGCATTTCCGCGAACCAGGTCTGACACACAAAGGCGATATTTATTCTGAAAGCCGTGCTGCGGTTGCCGGTGGTATAACTTCCTACTTTGAAATGCCCAACACAAAGCCACAAACTACAACCATTGATCTGCTTGAAGAAAAATACAACATAGCTTCTGAAAAATCATTTGCCAATTACTCCTTTTTAATGGGAGTAACCAATGATAATATTGACGAATTGAAGCATGTAAATCCTCGGAATGTGGCGGGGCTGAAAATGTTTATGGGCTCATCTACCGGTAATATGCTGGTAGACAATCAAGTAACACTGAACCGTGTTTTTTCGGAAGTTCCATTATTGATTGTAACGCATTGTGAGGATGAAGCCACCATTCAGGCAAATATTCAGTACTACAAATCTTTACTTGGCGAAGATATTCCGGTAAAATATCATCCGCTTATACGTAATGCTGAAGCTTGTTACCGTTCATCGTCATTTGCAGTAGAATTAGCGACCAAATATAACTCACGTTTGCATGTTTTTCATTTGTCATCAGAAAAGGAAATGTCACTTTTCTCAAATGATAAACCATTGAAAGAAAAACGTATAACTGCAGAGGTGTGTGTGCATCACCTTTGGTTCAACGACTCGGATTATGAGCGTTATGCTAATCGAATTAAATGGAATCCAGCCATAAAATCCGAGTCAGACCGACTGGCTTTGATTGAAGCCGTGAAAAACAATAAAATAGACGTAATTGCGACAGATCATGCACCGCATTTATTGTCAGAGAAGGAAGGATCTTGTCTGACTGCGGCTTCGGGTGGTCCGCTGGTTCAACATTCACTTGTAGTCATGCTACAGTTAGTTAAAAAAGGGGTTTTTACACTTGAAAAAGTTATTGAAAAAATGTGTCACGCTCCGGCTGATTTATTCCGGGTTGAAAAACGCGGTTATATTCGCCCCGGATATTTTGCAGATTTAGTGCTGGTTGATGCGAATAAACCGTGGACTGTTGCACCTGAAAATCTATTGTACAAATGCGGTTGGTCGCCGTTTGAAGGAACAACATTTGATTCGAAAGTTCAGAAAACCTGGGTGAACGGACAACTGGTTTACAATGACGGAATATTTGATGAGAATGTTCGCGGACAACGTTTATTATTTGAAATTTAAAATCTAAAAATATTATCATTAAAATCTATTTCACGATGAAAAAAAAGGCATTTATTACTATCTCAATCGGTGTTTTACTGTTAATTGTGGCAATGACCATTCATATTTGGCACGAAAATATTACTATTGAAGAACAAAACAATATCGCTTATATCCAAAATCAAGGTGAAGCACAGGGAACGACCTATTCAGCTATTTATCAACAGCCTGACGGTGTGGACCTAAAAACAAAAATTGAAAAACTTTTACATGAATTTGACATGTCATTATCAACCTATGTTCCAAATTCTGTTATTTCGCGCATCAACCGTAACGATACGACTGTAAGAACTGACATGTATTTTGAAACAATGTTCAATGCTGCTCGCGAAGCTGCCGAGAATACAAATGGTGCTATTGATATCACAGTTGGTCCACTGGTGAAAGCATGGGGATTTGCTTTTGGTAACAGCGACCACAGCAAAATACCAAATGTTGCTGATTTTTTGCCTTATATAGGCTATAAAAAAGTGAAAATTGAAAATCATAAGCTGATTAAAGAAGATCCCAGAATGATAATTGATTGTAATTCAATTGCTCAGGGCTATTCTGCAGATTTAATTGCTCAATTACTGGAAGATTTCAAATGTAAGAATTATATGATTGAAATTGGTGGCGAAATTGCTTGTAAGGGTTTGAATCCTAAAGGGCAGAAATGGCAGATTGGTATTGATAAACCAATTGATGATTCAACCAGTGTAAACGAACAGTTACAGACTATTATTTCTATCACTGACTGTGCAGTTACAACAGCAGGAGATTATCGAAAGTTTTTTACTAAAGCTGGAAAAAAGTATTCGCACATTATTAATCCTCATACCGGATATCCTGTTGACAATAAGTTACTAAGCGTTACAATTATTGCTCCAAAGGCCATTGTTGCCGATGCTTATGACACACCTTTTATGGTACTTGGAGTTGATAGTGCACTTAAAGTTTGCAAGAAACTTCCCGGTGTGGAATGTTATATGA
>CAIQOG010000180.1 GCA_903873355.1 uncultured Bacteroidales bacterium | reverse complement strand
ATTCCCCTTCACCTTGTTTTTTTTATTGGGCTTGTCATTTTTATTTTTGCTTCAAATCAACAAGCACGGCATCGATATTAAGCCTGCAAAATGGGTTTTCTTCTCGCTTGGAATAACTCTGAGCCTTTCAGTAACTTTATTTGCTGAAACTTTCAATAAATTAATAGTTAAAATTGGCCTGAATCTGCTTTCAATTCTGGTTTTATTAGCTTACTGCTTGTTTTTGCCAGACAAATTTGAGGCGGTTCAGCACTATCAGGTCATTTCTATCGGAATTGTATTGATTTTATCCGTTTTCGTAGTACCGTTTTATAAAAAGAACAACGACATTCCTTTTTGGGAATTCAGCAAAACAACAATCGTTCAATTTATTATAGCAGTAATTTTTTCGCAGGTATTATTTGCCGGACTAAGTTTAGCGGTATTATCACTTAAAGAATTATTCAAAGTAGATGTACAACCGAAAGTTTACGAAGATATTGCCGTTATCTGTTACCTGCTATTTGCGCCCATATATTTTCTTGCCAATATTACCGCTGAAAAAGAAATGCACCAACAGGAATTTAAATTCGATAAGTTTGTCAGAATTCTTGGTCTGTACATTTTTCTGCCAATTTTAGCCCTATACACACTGATTTTATATGTTTATCTGGGACAGATTGTAATCAAATGGCAATTGCCTAACGGTTGGGTTTCCACACTCGTTTCAGTGTTGGCATTAGGTGGTTTCGTGACAATGCTTATTCTTCATCCGCTTCGTTTAGATAAAGAAAAGGAAAATGATAAAGAAAATGTAGTTGCGTATCTGCTTTCCAAATATTTTCCGGTAATTATCATTCCGCTGTTAGTTTTAATGTCCTCAGGCATTTTAAGGCGTTTGGGCGATTATGGAATGACGATTAACCGCTTGTATATCCTGATATTAAATGGCTGGTTGTATGCAATTTGTCTGTATCTGATTTTGTCAAAAGCCAATCATTTGAAATGGATTATCATATCATTCTCGACTGTATTATTTCTCTCATCAGTTGGTCCATGGAGTGTTTACAGTATCACTAAACGAAGTATGGTAAAAGAATTTGGTCAATTACTCGACAATGCAAAACTGCTGAAAAACGGGAAAGTTATTGATAATTCAAAAAATACAGTTCACATAGATTCTCTTACATCTACCCGACTTTATGAAACCGTACAATACAGTTCGAATACCTATGGAGCTTCATGTTTCCAGTCATACTTTATCGATACTATTAAATCGAATGACAGATGGAAGGTTTTAAAAACTATTGGAATTCAGGACATTTCCGGTTTACGAAACAACACTTCCGGAAAGAAATTTAAAGAATTTTATGCATCAATAGATGACTATGAATCAGCTATTTCAATAGACAAATACAAAACATTCATAAAAATTCGTACTGAAAAAGATTCGGTAAAAGTATTTGAAAATAAAGATTTGATTGTCAAATATAAACCGAATGAAATCCAGCTATTTAATCCAAAACAAAAAACTGCTGAATCAACAATTTTATTAAGAGATAAAATTAAACAACTATATAAATCGGCAAAAGGAGATGAAAATTACTCTGTGGAAGAAATGACCATAGAAAAAGAAAATTACAAACTAATTTTCACTTATGTTTGTGGCGAATATTATATAAAAAATGACAGTTTAGTTATTAACTCTATCGATGCATATTTATTTCTAAAATAATTTTCTAATTCTATGAGAAAGAATCATTTAATCATCATTTCACTTCTCTTGTTGACAGCTTGTCAGCCGAAACTGAATGTTCCTGTTGACTCAGAAAACAACAAGAATCTAAACTCTTTACTCACCCTGAAAATTGGTGACAACAAGGTTTATTTGCAGGATTTCATACTCAATCCGGCTGAGATTGATTCAGTTACAAGTTCATCATCATTTCTGAAGTGCAAAATGACAGCCGATAAATTGACCGCAACACTGAGCGCAACAAAAGAAATGGAAACCTTTGTGGATGTAAAACTCTGGCTGAAAGGTGTGGCTTATTCAATTCCATGTCGGAAAACCGATAAAATTGAATCCACCTTCACGTTCAATCCGCAAGGCAAAACCTATCAACGTGTTCAGATTGCGGGACAAATGAATGATTGGACAGCTTCACGCACACCCGATTTGAAGCTCAACAGCAAAGGTTTATACGAAGTTACATTGAATCTCAGTCCTGGTTCGTATTTGTATCAAATCGCGTTGGACGGCAATCAGGATTCCGACCCAACCAACCCGAATAAGGTTGATAACGGTTATGGAAAGTTCAATTCCATTATGCAGGTTGCCGGAAATGGTGAAAAGTTTCCAAAACTCTTTACAAAAAGTTTTTTCAATTCCACTGTGAAACTTATCAGCCAAAACGAAGTAAAAAGTGTATTTGTATACTGGCAAAATTTCCTGCTTCCGGCAAAAATGGGGAAAGTAAAAAAGGGAAAAGTGATATTTCATATTCCGGCTGAAGCTTCGAATCTTGAACGCTCGTATATCCGTGTGTGGGCTTGCAACGAATTTGGTGTGAGCAACGATTTGCTTATCCCGCTTCAAAATGGTCGTATTTTGTCAGATTCAAAACAAATTACACGCGAAGACAAACAAGCTCAAATCATGTATTTTGCACTGGTAGACCGTTTCAGAAACGGTGACAAAACAAATGATCATCCAATGAACCGACCGGATGTGAATCCGAAAGTAGATTATTGGGGAGGTGATTTAGCCGGTATCAAACAAACGATTGACAACGAATATTTCAAAAAACTGGGTGTGAATACTTTATGGATTTCGCCTGTGAATCAAAACCCGACTGAACCTTACGGATATTACAAACCAATGAATACCAAATTTTCAGGCTATCATGGTTACTGGCCAATATCGTCGTCGAAAGTAGATTTTCGTTTCGGCACTAATAATGAATTTAAAAATCTGGTTGAAGATGCGCACCAAAACAACATCAACGTGTTGCTGGATTATGTAGCGCATCACGTACATGTGGAACATCCGTTTTACAAACAACATCCTGAATTTACCACTTCATTATATTTGCCCGATGGTACACTGAACACAGAAAAATGGGACGAATACCGGCTCACTACCTGGTTCGACACTTTCATGCCAACTCTTGATTTGGGAAACCCAAAGGTGGTGGATATGATGACTGATTCGGCTATATACTGGCTGAAAGAATTCAAACTGGATGGTTTCCGTCACGATGCAACCAAGCATATCACCGAAGAATTCTGGCGTGAACTTACGATGAAAATCAAAAAAGCAAACAAAGGGAAAAACCTTTATCAGATTGGCGAAACATACGGAAGCCCTGAACTGATAAGCAGTTATCTCACTTCGGGTATGATCGACGGACAGTTTGATTTCAATGTATACGATATTGCCAACACTACATTTGCCGGAGTTGGAGGCAGCGATTTTTCGCAGGTTCAAACCGTGCTGAATTCGAGCCTGTACATTTACGGCGGACATAACCTGATGGGCAATATTTCCGGAAATCACGACAAACCACGCTTTATGGCACTGGCATCGGGCGATTTGAAGTTTGGTGAGGATTCAAAAACTGCAGGCTGGCAGCGGAATATCGGAATTTCCGATTCAACAGCTTACGATAAATTGCTATTGATGCACACGTTCAACATGACCATTCCGGGAATTCCTGTAATTTTCTACGGCGATGAAATTGGTCTGACCGGAGCTAACGACCCCGACTGTCGCCGCATGATGAAATTTGATGGTTTGAACAAACGAGAAGCAAATCTGCTACGTCAGGTTTCAGTCCTTGCTCATCTTCGTGCGGAAAATCCGGTATTGATTTACGGCGATTTTATTAATGTGCAGACAACCAAAAACAGTTGGGTATATGCCCGTAAATACTTCAAAAACGAAGCAATTGTGGTGATAAATAATTCAAACAAAGCTAAATCTTTTGAAATAGAATTACCTGAAATACTGAATTCTTGTCACCTGAAATCAACTTTCAATCATAGTTTTGATATTTCGCATTACAAACTGACGATTGAATTACCCGCTTACAGTGCTGATATTTTACTTTAAAACCTTATGAACTTTATAAACTTTCAAACTCAACAATGATAAAAATTAAAGACAGCAAATTAGCTACAGCTGCCGAAAAAGGCATGGACGAATTTCTTCAGGTATTTATTGATGCCTATCTGGAGGCGATTGGCGGGGAACTGAACGAAAAAACCATGCCATTGCTGAACGGAAATCAGCACACGCTGCTGGCATGGCATTTTTTTACCACCGAAATGCGTGACGGCGGATTTGTTCAGCTCATTCAAAACGGTTATGGCGGGTATATTTTCGGAAATCCGTTTGCCAAAGCCATGCGACAATTTGGTTTGGCAGAACTTTCGAAGTTGATTTACAAAGCCAAAGAAATCTACGACCCCAACAAGAAAGCATTGGAACGCGAAACCACCGATGAAGAATTCAACGCGTTATATGTCGATTTTGAAGTGTTTGATGAGCTTGAAGAGCGTTATTTCGATATTGAAGAAGAACAAACTAATTTACTGGCAGCTTACGTGGATGAACATATTACCGATTTTGCCGGGATTGAAAAATGACTTTAGCTCTTAAAATGTACTGATATTATCAGGGCTTTTGGAAACAGAAAACAAAGTAAACTAATTCGCCGCTTTCCAAACCTTTAAAGGTTGGTGATCCCATATTACCGGCAAAATCGTGAAATGATTTTCGTAGAAACGGAGGTGCATATTTATTTACCAAAGCTTCACGGCGTTCAGTGTCCAATTCCAATGCTCTGACCACTTCTTTGTTAATAAATTGTTCGTCGAATTTCACAAAATTATATTGTGACAAAAGATGTATCAAACTTTTCATCTCACCTTGAGGTCGGAAATCAGTAAACAAAAAATGCCCCCCCGACTTAAGACTCCTGTAAACCTCATCCAGAAATAAATGCATTTCGGGATACCTGTGCGATGATTCGACATTGAAAATTATATCAATTGAATTAGCTTCTAAATCAAGTTGCTGAGCATTTCCTTGTTTAAAACTCAGACCATTAAGTTTAAAATGTTTATTACCAAATTTTGATGCTTTTGAGTTCAGGTCAATTCCCAAAGCCGTCGATGGTTTAAAAGTTTTGGTAATATAGGCCAATCCTCCCCCGCGTCCGCTACCGATCTCCACAATGTCTTTTCCTTCAATATCAACCATTTTGGCTAATCGGTGATAAAGCTGGATGGAATAACGATTAATTTCATCTACTTTAAGTAATTCTATGTTTTCAAATGAATCATGATAGCCATAATTCATAAACAAAACTTCTTTGTTTTTATCAACTGTACT
>CAIQOG010000179.1 GCA_903873355.1 uncultured Bacteroidales bacterium | reverse complement strand
AAATAAGCCAGATAATGTTGAGATTCATATTTATGGTGAAAAAAAGCAATGCCTTCCTCCACTTGTTGACTAATGTTTTTTACAGGCAGGCTGTATTGTGGGCTGAAAGTCTGGTTATTACAGTATGTACAACCGCCATAACCCTTTACACCATCCCGATTCGGACATGTAAATCCTGCATTGATTGATATTTTTTGAATCCGTTCAGAGAATTCGTTTTTCAGAACCTGATTGTAGTTGAGATAACGCGGAGGTTTTTGATTGGTTGCAATAATTCTGTTTTCTGTCATTTAATCGTTATCTGTTTAATAACTGTATGTTGTACGATAAATTGAATAATTGCAAATATACTTTTATTTATTAAAATTCAGAAGTATTATTCTGAAATAAAGGAAAATTTAGCGGTTATATATAGTGCTAATTATTTGGTCAATTAACGGTTTTGTTTTATATTTGTGTTTCATCTAAAATTATCAGCACTTATCCTTTAACTTACGTCGAAATTCATGTATTGGTCTAATTATCATAGTCATTGTAGTTTTTGTGATGGTCGGAGTACTATGGAGGAATTTGTTCATTTTGCTATTGCAAAAGGGGTAAAGAAATACGGCTTTTCATCTCATGCACCTCTGCCTTTCGACACATTCTGGAATATGAAATTAGATGATTTTGAAGAATATAAGTTTGAATTTCACCGATTGAAAGAAAAGTATAAGTCTGAAATTGAACTTTTTATTGGTTTAGAAGTTGACTATATCCACAACTTTATTGAAATTCATAATGATTTATACTCAACTGAAGATTTAGATTATCTGATTGGTTCTATTCACTATCTCGATCCATTGCCACAAGGTGGTTTCTGGACGATTGACGGGAATTTCCCGGAATTTCATAACGGATTGAAGATATTATATGATGGTGATATAAATGCTGCTGTCAATCGCTTTTTTGAAATAAGTCGCATTATGATTGAAAAGGGCGGTTTTCAGATTGTTGGTCATGTAGATAAAATTGCCCTGAATGCCTGCAAATTTATTGATTTCAACATTCACAGTCAGCATTACCAAAACCAAATGGGAGACTTGTTACAACTAATTAAATCTAAAGGAATGATTTTGGAGATTAATACAAAATCACTTAAAGATAAGGGTTTTACATACCCGGATATGTGCTTTTTTAAGTTGATTAATGAATTGCAGATACCGGTTACCATTAATTCTGATTGCCATTATCCAACCAATATTTTAGATAATTTCTTACCTACAATTATAGCTTTGAAATCAGCAGGATTTAAAACCATGCATCAACTTGTCGATGGGATATGGCAAGCTGTTGAATTTGACGAAAACGGACTGTTTTTCTGATATTAAACCTAAACAAAGAAGAAATAAACTTTTCCTCTTTCAATCTTCTTCCTTTGCTTTGAATGATTCCCACACAAAATAAGCGATTAATGCCAAAAAGGCCACCAAAGCAGTAATCTGAGCCCCTTTACAATTAGAATCCTGCCATACATTCAGATTCATGGCCTCGCTCTTGCCGGTAAAGAATATAATAAACGCACCTACTACACCAAAAAGAGCTGCTCCGGCAATAAAACCCGAAGAAATTAGGATGCCACGTTGAATGCGGGCGTTGTTAAGTTTATCGTTCTTTGTGCTTTTTGAAAACCAGTGATTTAGCAAACCGCCTACTACCAATGGAGTATTCAGTGGCAGTGGAATAAACATTCCCAACGCAAATGCAAGTGGAGAAATATTCAGCCAATTAATCAAAATAGAAATAACTGCACCAATACCCAGTAATACCCAACTAACACCGGTCCCCGACATAAGCGGTTCGATAATGGCTGCCATGGCATTTGCTTGTGGAGCAGTCATAGGTTGAGGATGTTGCGGAGTTTGCACAAAACCGTAAGCCTGATTCAATATGAAAATTACAACTCCAACAGTTGCAGCCGAAACGAGCGTTCCCAAAAACTTATAAGTCTGTTGTTTGGCAGGTGTGGTCCCAAGCCAGTAACCCACTTTTAAGTCCGTGATAAAACCTCCGGCCATCGATAGGGCTGTACAAACAATTCCTCCGATAATCAGCGCACTAACCATTCCCTGCCAGCCTTTCAGACCAACCGAAACCAGGATAACCGAAGAAAGAATCAGGGTCATTAAAGTCATTCCAGATACAGGATTTGAACCTACAATAGCTATAGCGTTGGCTGCAACCGTAGTAAAAAGAAATGAAATAATGAGAATGGTTATTAATGCTACGACTGCCTGTATTAATGTTATCTTAACTCCAATAATCAGGAATATAAATATTGCAACCAATGTCAGGAAAATGAACAGCATTACAAACGACATTTT
>CAIQOG010000178.1 GCA_903873355.1 uncultured Bacteroidales bacterium | reverse complement strand
TTTTATAGATTATTATGCCGGAGTATTATTGCCATCAACTGATTATCTGGGCATTTTCGATCTTATTCCCTATTACGATGGATTGCTATTAAGAGTTCCAAATCGCGAAAATCCTGTTGAGTTGGAAGAAATGATACTGTTTCCAAAAATGTTCGATATTTTCAAAGAATATGTGGGTTGGAATAAAATTATGAATATGAGCAATGTAGGTGATTTTAATATTGCCTGCCGGAATAATCAATCATTTAATATGATTAAAATTTCAGAAGCATTACACGAAAAAAAGGTTGCTTCTATTGCCGATATGATTTCTCAGCGTTCGGAGAAAGTAAGATTTGTTTTAGTCTCAGGACCTTCTTCTTCGGGAAAGACCACATTCAGCAAAAGGCTTTCGGTACAGCTCATTGTTAGCGGTTTAAAACCGGTAATCCTTTCCTTAGATAATTACTTTGTAAACAGAGATGAAACTCCGTTGGATGAAAATGGGGATTGGGACTTTGAGCATTTGCATGCACTTGATTTGGAGCTTTTCAATAAAAACCTCAAGAGCTTACTTAACGGTGAAGAAATAGAAATACCATTTTTCAATTTTGAAGATGGAAAACGCTATTTCAAAGGACAAAAAATAAAACTAGAAGAGGATAGCATTTTGATTATGGAAGGAATTCATGCCCTTAATCCGGATCTAATTCCCGACATACCAGAAGAAACAACCTTTAAAATATATGTTTCGGCACTGACAACCATTTCCATCGATAATCACAACTGGATTCCAACTACTGATACGCGTTTGCTAAGAAGAATAATACGTGATTACCGTTTCAGAAATTATTCAGCAAGGGAAACGATAGCACGCTGGGCAAGTGTGCGTCGTGGTGAAGAAAAATGGATTTTCCCCTATCAGGAAGAAGCTGATGTTATGTTTAATTCAGCACTGTTATTCGAGTTGGCTGTATTAAAAAAACACGCTGAGCCTATTTTAGCTGAAGTTCCAAAGTACTGCGATGAATATACAGAAGCTCACCGACTGATTAAATTTCTAAATTATTTTGTGCCTATTCATGACAGAGAAATTCCACCAACCTCGCTATTGAGAGAATTCCTCGGTGGAAGTAGTTTCAGGTATTAAAAGGCGATAAAGAAAGTATAAAAAGAAAGAGCTGCAAAATAATTTGCAACTCTTTTCGTATTTTCAGAATAACCGTTTGTTATGCTTTTCCTGCACTTCCCAAAACACTTACTGTTTTGTGTGCATAAAGTTTTTTCAACTCATCGCGTGCTGGTCCTAAGTATTTACGGGCATCAAATTCTCCCGGTTGTTTTGCAAAAACCTCACGTACAGCAGCAGTCATCGCCAAACGACCATCAGAGTCAATATTGATTTTACAAACAGCTGAACTTGCAGCTTTGCGCAATTGTTCTTCAGGGATTCCGATTGAATCAACCAGTTTACCACCATATTCATTGATTTTGTCAACATATTCCTGTGGAACTGAAGAAGCACCATGCAATACGATTGGGAAACCCGGAATTTGTTTTTCAATTTCTTCCAAAATGTCGAAACGCAATGGTGGTGGTACTAAATGACCGTTTTCGTCGCGTGTACACTGAGCAGGAGTAAATTTGTTTGCTCCGTGCGAAGTTCCGATTGAAATAGCCAGTGAGTCAACACCGGTACGGGTAACAAAATCTACTACTTCTTCGGGACGTGTATAGGTGTGGTGTTCTGCAACTACGTCATCTTCCACACCTGCCAGTACACCCAGTTCGCCTTCAACGCTTACGCCATGTGCATGAGCATATTCAACTACTTTTTTGGTCAATGCAATGTTGTCTTCGTACGAATGATGCGAACCATCGATCATTACTGAAGAAAAGCCTGAATCAACGCAGTTTTTGCACAATTCAAAAGTATCACCGTGGTCGAGGTGTAAAGCAATCGGGATATTCAATCCTAATTCTTTTGAATACTCCACCGCTCCCTGAGCCATATAACGAAGCAAAGTCTGGTTTGCATATTTACGCGCTCCGCTTGATACCTGCAGGATAACCGGAGATTTTGTTTCAACACAAGCCGAAATAATAGCCTGTAATTGTTCCATGTTGTTGAAATTGAAAGCAGGAATTGCATATTTGCCTTCAATCGCTTTTTTGAATAACTCGTTGGTATTCACCAATCCAAGTTCAGAATAATGTACCATATTTTATTAATTTTTAGTTTTTGATAATTTGAGCGCAAAAGTACTCTTTTTTCTTTGAATATGAAAGCTAAAATATCTATTCTCCTGACATTTGAAAGAAATATCTATTTTCGGGGAAATAATATCTTAAGCACATATATAAAACAAAAAAACCTCAGTCTTGTTTCCGACTGAGGTTCTTTTATGAAATTTAAAATTTGATGTGTGTACTTTTTTACCATCAATGGTGTCCGTGATGATCGTTATGCCCGTTTGGGTTGAAACCACCTGGTCTGTGTGACCTTGCGCTGTCATTTGGAATAGAGTCAAATACCGGTTTACGGTGGTGGTGTTTTACCTCGATAGAATCATGATCATATTTCCAGTGCATCACAATTGAATCATGATCAGGTCTGTGACGCTTTACATCTGTAGAATCAGGTCTTTTCCAATGGTTTAGAGAATCTGAACTAAGCGAATCTTTTATAATAGAAGAATCTCTTCTACACTTAGCAGCTGCTATTGATGCTTCAGGAGCTAATACATCACTTGTACATGATGAAAAATAAAATGCTGAGAATAGAAACATTAAAACAAAAGCCAACGCTATTTTTTTTGTTTTCATAAAGCGAAATATTTTTTTACAGTTAATAATACTTGAATTATTCAATTACAATTGAAAAGTACAAATTGACACATTGCAAAGATGCAACTAGTTTTTGAATAAAAAACAGTAAATTATGCGATTTGTACTTATAAAAAAGAACTATCCACTGATATCTTTTACACTACAAGCTCTTATGAACATAATATATCACTAATAATAAGCTGTAAATTCTAATTTTGTAACTAAAACTTGTTTGACTTTAAATGATAAACACAATGATTCAATCATCACAATCCTAATTTTATCAGGCCAAAAAATAACTTTCGTCGGGGAAAAATGGTTTCTTCATCGATTTTTTGTAGGTTTGCGATGCTGAATGCACGTATCTTTGCTGCATAAATTTTAAACACAAAAAAGTTATGGAAAATGAAATTAAAAACTCGTTTCGTACGGGTTATACCAAAGGAGTTGGTTTTGGATTGTTTCTTATTTTATTAGGTTCTGTTTTTTTGGGATTAAAGACAGGAATGATTCCCGGTCAACTTGAAGCTGTAATTATCTCATGGCCAATGTTATTAATCTTCATTGGTATTGTCAACCTTTTCAAAAGGCATTGGATTTCGGGGATTATTTTAATTGTAATTGGTAAATTCTTCCTAGTCCCCAGAATTATTGAAGTTTACCCAAATCTGTTACCTGGATTAAATGCAAACTTTGTCCACATTTATTGGCCGTTGTTGTTTATCTTTGCCGGGATGTTAATTATTTTGCAGAAGTTTATTTTTCCACAATGGGGTTTTGGAAATTTTGACAGCAACTGTGAACAAAAGCGCCATTATCGACACGAGCACCACCATTATCGGAATAATAAAACAAACTGGAGTAACACAGACGGTTTTTCGAAAAACAGTATTTTTGGAAGTGGAGAACACATCGTGCTTGATCCTGAATTTAAAGGTGGTGAACTGAATGCTGTTTTCGGTGGAATTATTCTGGATCTTCGGAGAACAAACTTGCCCGAAGGTGATACATGCCTTGATATCAACGCTGTGTTTGGTGGAATTACAATTTATGTTCCAAATGATTGGTATGTGGAAACGCATTTGGATGCCGTTTTTGGAGGATTTCAAGATAACCGTTTGCCTATTGAGCCGAAAGATAAAACACGGAAACTCATTATTACAGGAGCTTGTGTGTTTGGTGGCGGTGAACTGAGAAACTAATACTAATGTTTAGTGATAAATGGTTAATGATTTAGGTCAAAACAACTGTTCACTGATAACTGTCAACTGATAATTGGGAAAATGCAACCTTTACTGACAAATACAACAAAAACATTTCAATACATTCTGCTGTGGATGCTGTATGGGATAATTCAGACGTTGGCGCTGAGTTCACTTACTGCCGTTCCAGGTTGGGTGTTGTGGTTGGATGGATTTGCCCATGCAGCTCTGTTTGCGGTCATTGGACTGATTTTGTGGAATGTGGTTAAGTTTGGCAACTTTGGGGCACTCACACTTTATCAGCGGCTTGTGAACCAAATTGCACTGGCAGTGCTATGTCTGGGATTGTGGTTGGGTGCCGGTTATGGAATTATTTATTTGATTGCAGGAGAAGAAATCAGCTCAAAACTCAGTCCCTTGCTGCCGATACGCGGATTGTTAGGCTTATTTATTTATCTGATTATCCTTTTGTATTTCAGAAATACAGTGTTATCAGCTAAAAATTCAGAAGAAACAAGTGATGTGCCAGCAATTGCTGATGAGAAAAAGCTGAATAAAGCCTCCGATACAGAATTACTTGAACGGATTGCTGTTAAATCAGGAACAAAAATACATGTGGTGCTTGTTCAGGACATTCTTTATCTTCAGGCGGATGGTGATTATGTTCAGATTTTTACCCGCGAAGGAAAGTACCTGAAAGAACAAACCATGAAGTATTTTGAGGAACATTTACCCGAAAATCAATTTGTGCGGGTACATCGATCGGTTATTGTAAATGTCGAAATGATATCGCGTATTGAGCTTTTCGAAAAACAAAACCAGCTACTCACGCTCAAGAATGGCCAGCAAATCAAAACCAGTCCTGCCGGTTATAAAGCTTTGAGAATGGCGTTGAATCTATAAGCATAGTAACTGACGGGGTGACTTTGAGTCACCCCGTCAGTTGTTTAAACTAAAAAAGCAGTTATCCGTTTCCGGATAACTGCTTTTGATTTTGAAAGCAAAAGAATCGTCTGTTTTATTCTTCTTCTTTTTTAGTTGCTTCGTATTCTTTAAGCAATTTGTCCTGAATATCCATCGGTACGAGCTCATAACTTGCAAACTTCATACTGAACGAAGCACGTCCACCGGTAAGCGAACTCAGTGTGGTTGAATAACTTCCCAATTCTTTCAATGGAATTTTAGCTGACAGTTTCTCGTAACCTTTTTCACTTTCCATGCCCATAATAACTGCTCTACGACCTTGTAAATCACTCATTATATCACCCAAACGGTCGGATGGAGTCTGAACAATCACATCGTAAACCGGCTCAAGTAATTTTGGACCAGCTTCTTTAAAAGCTTGTGAGAATGCGTGACGTCCGGCAAGACGGAACGAAATTTCGTTTGAATCAACAGGATGCATTTTTCCATCGTACACAATCACACGTACGTCGCGGGCATACGAACCGGTTAGTGGACCTTGTTCAATGCGATCCATGATACCTTTCAGGATGGCAGGAACAAAGCGGGCATCGATAGAACCACCAACAATACTGTTGATAAGCACCAATTTACCACCCCAATCCAAATCGATAACTTGTGTATCACGGTTGCTGATTTTGAATTCCTGACCATTGAAGCGGAACATTTCCGGAGCTGGCATCCCATCAAAATAAGGTTCAATAATCATGTGAACTTCGCCAAACTGACCCGAACCACCCGATTGTTTTTTGTGACGGTAATCGGCTCGGGCGTTTTTGGTAATGGTTTCGCGGTATGGAATTTTTGGTTCTTTGTATTCAATTGGAATTTTATCGTTGTGTTCCACTCTCCATTTCAACGTGCGGAGGTGGAATTCTCCCTGACCATAAAGAATAGTTTGTTTCAATTCTTTAGACTGTTCAACCACCCAGGTTGGATCTTCCTCGTGCATGCGGGTAAGCACTTCACTGAGTTTTTCTTCGTCTGATTCTGAAACAGCTTTAATGGCACGACGATATTTTGGTTCAGGATACTTGATTTCCTTGAAATCATATTCACAACCTTTTACGTTCAATGTATTTCCCGTACGGGTATCTTTCAGTTTTACAGTAGCACCAATATCACCGGCAACCAGTACGTCAACTTTTGTGCGAATTTGACCTGCAACTGAGAAAATCTGACTCAGACGTTCTTTCGAACCACGGTCAACATTCACCAAATCATCTCCTTCTTTTACTTTTCCGCTCATTACCTTGAAGTACGAAACTTCACCGATATGTGGCTCAACACTGGTTTTGAATACATAGATACTCGTTGGACCGGCAGGATCGGGAGCTACTTCTTTACCATCGCAAGTTTTCGGTTTTTCAGTCTTATCCACACTTGGCGAAACGTTTCCTACAAATTCCATCAAACGGCGAACACACATATCTTTTCCGGCGCAAACGCAGAAAACAGGGAACATGTCGCGGTGAATCAATCCTTTGCGGATACCAATACGCATTTCTTCCTCGCTAAGCGAACCCTGATCGAAGAATTTCTCCATCAGTTCCTCATCGTGTTCAGCAGCAGCTTCAACCAATATATTGTGAAGTTCCTGAGCTTTATTAATCTGATCGGCAGGGATTTCGAGGACATCGGGAACACCGCCTTCTGGTTTCCAGCGGTATAATTTCATTTTAAGTACGTCGACTACAGCATTAAACTGCGGACCAACATTTACAGGATATTGAATCTGAACAACTTTGCTGCCGAAATTTTCTTTCAGCGATTCCAGCGTTTTGTCGAAATCAGCTTTTTCCTGATCGAGTTGGTTGGTAACGAAAATAACGGGTTTGTTGAATTTTTCGGTGTAGCGGAAGTGATTGTTGGTGCCGACTTCCACGCCATACTGCGTGTTGATGAGGATAAGTGCTGTGTCGGTAACATTGAGTGAAGTAACCACGCCACCGATAAAGTCGTCGGAACCCGGACAATCAATAAAATTTAGTTTTTTCTCCAGCCATTCAGTCTGGATAATGGTCGAAAATACGGAATAGCCGTACTCCTTTTCAACCGGAAAGTAATCTGAAACAGTGTTTTGAGCGGCAACAGTGCCTCTGCGTTTTATAACTCCACTCTCGAAAAGCATAGCTTCTACAAGAGTGGTTTTCCCCGAGCCGGAACTACCCAGCAATGAAATGTTTTTAATTTCATTCGATTGATATACTTTCATACGTTTAAAAATTTATTTATTCAACGGTCGTATGGAACTTAAATGAAATAATTGAATCGTTTAAAATATTTACGATTAAATTATTTCAACTTCGTTTCATATCCTATTAAAATATAAAGGATTAATACTAAAAAATAAACTGGTTTTTAATTAAGAAAAACGATTGGCAATGTATGAAATTTGTGTGAATTTTGTTTTTCGGATTTGTATGTTTTACAACATGAATTTAAACATTGCTTTCGTTGCTTTCAGGTACTCGGGAGAGCTTTTGAGGAAAATGAAACTAACGGCGAGACAAATAGCGGTCATCACGCCAAAAACCGCAAAACTATTTTCGGAAGTGAAATGTGCTGTGAGGGAAAATAGAAGTGTGCCGAGCAGCACAAAAATGAAGGTAACCAGATTGAGATAAGCAATCATATCGCCTAGTTTGCGACCGAGGTTGGCATTCTGAAGCAACGACAGACATGGAATCTGAAACAGACCACCGGAGAATGCAACTGCGAATACAAGGGTGGTAAACACGGTCAGATTAAGCTGAACAAATGTCATAATCAATAACAATAAAGTCATGCTGCCAATCCCAATCAGAATAAGTCCTTTTTTCACTGTTTTTCCTGATAACTGACCGGCTGTCCATGTTCCTATCGCAATTCCAATGGCTGCACATGCCATAATCAGCCCTGTAACAGTATTTGAAGCTTGATATACATGTCCGGCATGAATAACCAGATTCATTTGCAGCATGCCGCCAATTAACCAGAAAGTAGAAGCTCCAAAAATGGCATGATTCACATTAGGATGTTGACGTGCAAAACTGAATGATTCAATCAGAAACTTCAAAGGATTCAAAGTACCTGTATTTAATTTATTTTCGGGTAATTCTGTCGCGCGGATAGTTGAAGTAACTAAAAAACCCAAAACTCCCAGTCCTATCAAAATTGCAAAAATAGTCCACTTGTTGAAATAATCGGATACCAACGATGCAGCTACCATTCCAACTAATATTCCGAGAAAAGCCATAGTTTCGAACACGCCGCTGCCAAATGAAACACCTTCTTCACCACCAATATCGCGAATCAGACTGTATTTGGATGGAGAATATAAGCAGCTCAGAATCCCCATTAGTAGTACAGCCGAAACAGCCACCATAATCCACTGATACCAAAAAGCCACACAAGCCACAGCAAGTATCGGAATTTCTAGCAGTTTACAAATGCGAAAAACAAGTTTTTTTGAATAACTGACTGCCAGACGACCACCTAATGGAGAAAGAAACAAATACGGAATTACCAACGAAGCCGAGACTATAGAAATTAATTGTGATTGCGACAACCATGAAGGTTTTGCCCATGTAACAGCAATAAAGATAATGCAGTATTTCAGAAAATTATCGTTGAAAATTCCCAGAAAATTACTGAGAAACAAAGGAGTCCATTTGCTGCGAAACATAATAATTTGCCCCCTAACCCCCTAAATGGGGAATTTAATATTTTTAAATTCTGTTTGATGATCGCACTGTGCCAAAAAGTCCCCCTTTAGGGGGATTTAGGGGGCTTAATGCTTTCTTAATGAGAATATAAAACTCAAACCGCCACCGGGAACAGTTTTAGCTGAAATTGTTCCTTTGTGGAAAATGATAGCATTTTTCACAATGGCCAGTCCTAAACCAGTTCCACCCGCTTTCCGGCTGCGACCTTTATCTACACGGTAAAAACGTTCGAATAAACGCGCTAAATGTTCTTCAGAAACACCCACACCATTGTCGCTGAACGAGAAATAGATAAATTCGTCATCTTCGCGATAACAGTTGATATCAATAATTATTTTGTCGCCGGCATAATTCAGCGCATTATCCATCAGGTTTCTGAAAATGGAATATACCAGTGAGCGATTCCCCTGAATGCTTGTTTCGGGCTGGAAATTGGTCAACACGGTACATTCTTTCTGCTCGATTTCCAGATGAACATCGTTCAGCACATCCTGAATAACCTCCGAAATATTGCAGGATTCTTTGTCAAACAAGCGTTTGGCCTCGTCCATTTTGTTGAGGGTGGAAATATCCTGAAGCAAATCGCGTAAACGTTGTGCCTGCTGAAACGACCGCTCTACAAAGAACCGTTGACGCTCTGCATCCATTTCAGGATTTTCCAGAATACTTTCCATATAGCCCAGAATACTACTTACCGGAGTTTTCAATTCGTGAGAAATATTCTGAGTGAGATGTCGTTTCAGTTCGTTTTCGTGTTCCTGAACCGAGATATCGTTTATGGAAATTTCGAACGTACTATCCTGAAAGACAATGCACTGTACAGCGAATACACGACCACCCTTTTCAATTGTGAGTTTTTTTCGCTTCATCTCGTTGTTTTGCAGACTTTGGTCAATGAACTGATTTATTTCTGAAAATTCCGGCAGACTGAAAATCTGATTGGAACTTTCGCTTTGCTCGTCGCAAAGGATATTGCTGTATTGAATAAAGTGGCTGTTGGCCAGAATTTCCTTCTTCTCTGCCGAGAAAATAGCCAGTCCTTCCTGTGAAATCTGAAGGTGTTTTATCAGTTTTTCGCGCTCTTTGTTTAGTTGTTCCTTGGTTTCAAGCTGCAATTTATACAGCTTCACAATGTTTTTGCTTATTTCGCCAAGCTCGTCGTTTGGGAATTCAATATCTGTGTTGAAATACTCTTCCTTTTCTGCTTTTTGAATGAAAATTCGTAGTCGGTCTATCGATTTGGTGAAATTTCGGGAAATGAAGTATAAAACAATACCGGCAGCAATCAATACCAAAAGCATAAAATACAGGAAAAATGTATTGGCTTTCAGTGTATTAATCAGGCTAACATTGTAAGGTAATGCACTTCGTACATAACTTTTGGTGAAATGGTGGGCCAGGTAGTAATAATTTTTTCCGGTTGAAGCTGAATGACGGATGGCTTTACCATTTGTGTTGTAGTTAGCCATTTGTATTTCCGGTCGGTTGGCATGATTTTCAAGTTTCGTTCCTTTTTTCACGAACGAATCAAATGTTACATTGCCGATGGAATCAATAACGGTGACGCGCAGGGTGCTATCAGGAAAGAGCCTGACATATTCTTCAAGCATATCCCAGTCAGGATTACGTTCTTCAACAAAACGATTTATACTGAAATTATAGGTAGATAACTGCT
>CAIQOG010000177.1 GCA_903873355.1 uncultured Bacteroidales bacterium | reverse complement strand
CCGACATAGCATTACTAACAATCTTCAAGTATAGGTCATTTTTTCTTGAATCGGCTGCTGTGCAGCCTGGATGCTCTTTTCGCCATTCATTAATGTTCCGTAAACAGGCATTTTTGCCTGACAGGTTTTAAGAAAATCTTCCAGATTTACGGTATGAACACATACACGAGCCAATGCTCCCATGCTGGCCTGAACGGTTTTCGGACTAAATGCATCGGCCGAGTTTTCAGAACAAAATACATCTGAAATACCAAACCAGTCGGCAATACGAATAATTGTTCCCAGATTCCCGGGGTCTTGAACCTCATCCAGTGCCAGACTCAACTTTTGGCTTAATTCTTGCTCGTTAACTTTATATACAGGTTTTTCAAAAACGGCCAACACGCCCTGAGGCGTTTTTTGGTTAGAAATTTTACGAAGTTCTTCTTCTGAAACCTGAACAATTTCCGAAACGGAGATTGTATTATTTTGCTTCAACCAATCGGAAGTTGCAACCAGAAAAGAACAGCGAAACGGGGTAAAAAGATCGCTGACAAGTTTAGTTCCTTCAGCAATAAAAAGTCCGGATTCGTCGCGGTATTTTTTTTGTGAAAGGCTGTTAATCAGTTTTATTCTGGATTTAGAAATCATTTTCAAAGTTTGTTGATTAATATAAAGCATTAAAATTTGTTGCGCAAAGCTAACAAAGAAAACGATAAAAAGCTATATTTGCAGAATATTTTTAATTCATTTTGGTTCAGAGGTATGAGGTTACACCAATATGCAGGATTTTTAGTGGCTGTTTTGCTGTTTTCGGCATGTAACGCCACCAAATTTGTACCCGATGGTGATTACCTTCTCGACAAAGTATCTGTCAAATCCGACAACAAGGAAATTAAGCGTGAAGATATGAAAGAATATCTTCGCCAAACACCAAATGCTGCAGTTTTTGGACTATGGAGAATGCAACTCGGACTTTACAACTGGGCACCAAAAGATACTTCAACGGGCTATAACCGATTCTGGCATCGGATTTTTCATAAAATCGGTGATCCACCGGTAATTTACAATCCAGCACTTACTTCATTCACCGTTCAGCAACTTCAGCTGCTGCTTGGCAACAAAGGCTACATCAATTCGAAAGTTCAAAGCAATGTGACTTTTAGCGGGAAAAAAGCTGCTGTGGAATATGCTGTAACTTCAAATATACCTTACCGACTAAATGATTACAAAACAGATTTATACAACGATTTGCTAACACAGATTGCATCCGACACTTCCAAATCGCTGATAAAACCCGGAATGCTTTTCGATGTAGATGCTTTTAATGCCGAACGGGAAAGAATCAGTTCCCGTTTTAGACAACAGGGTTATTATAATTTCACAAAAGAGTTTCTCTCCTATACAGCCGACAGTTCACTAAATTCGCATAAAGTGAATATGACTCTCGAACTGCGTGATTATCTGAAACATGCAATCGATTCAGCCGGTAAAATAATTTTCAAAAAATTTACTATTCGAAAAGTTATATTCTATACCAATACTGATGCCAATATAACCACAAATCTGGCTGAAAAAACTGAAATGGATACACTTCATTTTCGCAATTTCAGTCTGATTACTCCAAAAAAACGGATTCTGACCCTTGATGCATTGGTTCAAAACACTTATATTAATCCCGAAACATTGTACAGCGATGAGATGGTTGAGAAAACCTATGCATCATTGAACGCTCTTGGCCCAATAAAATATGTCAATATCAGCTTTAAAGAAGCACCAAACAATGAACTTGACTGCTCCATTGTTGTCATTCCTTCAAAAGCAATATCTGTTTCTACCGAACTGGAAGGCACAAATACCGGCGGTTATTGGGGTGGTGCCGGAAATATCAATTATGCAGATAGGAATGTATTTAAAGGCGCTCAAAAATTAACACTTTCGGCTCGTCTTGCAGCTGAATGGCAAGAAGGCGTATGGGCGCAGGAATATGGTACCCAGATTGGATTAAAATTTCCTCGCTTTATGTTTCCGTTCGGAAGTTACGATTTCAAACGAAATATGCATGCCAATACAGAATTTACAGGATCTTTCAGCTATCAGTTGCGTCCCGGGGAATTTACAACTACAAATGTGAGTGCTGGGGTAAATTATTCATGGCTCAGGGGTGGATATGTCAATAACTTCCAACTCTTCGATATTAGCTTCGTTCATTTCCCCTTCATCAGCGATGCATTTCGTGACACTTATTTAAATCCTAACAATCCAATAATAAATCCATATAACTATGTTGATCATCTAATCTGGCGAATGGGTTACGGTAATTCTTTTACTACTTATAATGCAAATCGTCCGCTTCAGAATTATTCGGTGGTTCGATATTCTGTTGAAACAGCCGGGAATATTTTGAGAGGTATAAGTTATTTAGTCAGTAAGCCTGACAGCAACGGTTACAAAATTTTCAACGTCCGGTTTGCACAATACATAAAAGGCGAATACAACATTACTCACCATCAGATTTTCGACAAAAACAATCGATTTGTATATCATTTGGATATGGGATTAGGCGTTCCGTATGGAAATGATAATGTCATTCCATTTGAAAAACGTTTTTACAGCGGTGGTGCAAATAGTATTCGTGGTTGGGTTGAAGGAACACTGGGACCAGGAACTTATAAACGCATTGTTGCATTACCACGTGATTTTAACCAGGTAGGTGACATAAAATTGAATATGAGTATGGAATACCGCGCAAAATTAATTTGGGTGATTGAAGGTGCTGCATTTTTAGATGCAGGAAACATCTGGACTATCAAAGATTATAATACACAAAGCGGTGGCGCATTCCATTATGACACATTTCTGAATCAAATTGCTATTGCATACGGGTTGGGTTTGCGCTTTGATTTCAAATTTTTCATCTTCCGTTTCGATGCTGGGGTGAAATTATTTGATCCTGCTATCGTTAATAGGAATGATAAATGGAGGCTAACCCCAAATTACAATGAAGATGTGGCTTTACATTTCGCCATAGGGTATCCGTTCTGAGTCTGAAAGTTTGAAAGTGAAAAGTTTATAAAGTCACTTTTTCCTGGATTTGCGAATATTCTTTGCCTCTGCCTTCTTCTCTCCCAATAAATCATATGTCATACGGTGATAAGGTGTAGTTCCGGATTTTCTGATTCCGGCACGATGTTTTGGCGTTGGGTAGGCTTTGTTTTTATCCCAGTCATAAACCGGAAATTCGGCATGTAAAGTCTGCATAATTTCATCGCGGTGAGTTTTGGCAAGCACCGAAGCAGCAGCAATGGAAAGATATTTACTGTCGCCTTTTACAATGGTTTG
>CAIQOG010000176.1 GCA_903873355.1 uncultured Bacteroidales bacterium | reverse complement strand
TTCCATCACCAAAATTCCAACTGTAGGCAGAGGCATTTGATGAAGAATTTGAGAAATTAACTAAACAAGGCACGGGGTTATTATCACCTGAAAATGTGAAGTTGGCAATTGGTAAAGGATTATTAATTGTCACTGTTTTCGTAATAAAATTTGATCCACTTTCTCCTATTGCGGTTAATTTTACCAAAAAAGTTCCTCCAGTACTATAGGTGTGGATTGTATTCTTTTCTGTTGAGATTGTCAAATCACCAAACTCCCAGTAATAAGTTGTTGCATTTGCAGATGTATTTGTAAAAATCACTTGGCATGGAGAATAGCCATTATCGCCTGTAATAGTGAAATTAGCCACTGGTATAGAAATTTTTATTATCAGGCTTTTAGTTACAGTATTTGTTCCACCATCTCCTTTAGCAGTTAAACTAACACTATATGTTCCACCGGCAGTATAAGTGTGCTTAGTGTTTTGTTCTGTAGATGTAGTGCCATCACCAAAATCCCATTTATATGAAGATGCATTGGTTGATGAATTTTGGAAATTTACTTCACATGGTGCAGGTTGATTGTCACCAGAAAAAGTAAAAATAGCAACAGGTGGTGTAGGGTTATCTTTTTTACAATTTGAAAAGAAAGTTGTTACTGAAAGCACAACTACCAGTAAAAATAAAGCTTTGAGTTTTTTCATTTCGATGAAGATTAAAATTTAAAATTGGTTAACACTAAAAAACAACATCTTAAATATCATATTCTTTAATTATTAGGCTGCCTGCTAATAAGGCTTTTACGGGATGCCCTGTTTATAAAGTGGTTGCTTGACTCCACTTTTTTTACTAAAAGACAAATCTATCATATTATAAAATCTTTTACAGTATACTTTATGAGTTCAATTAACATCTACAATTGTGATTAAAGTATATTAAATCAGCACTCTACCCTCAAACCAGGGTAGTAATATGGGGCGTTCAGGAAGGGTTTGGGAATAGAAAGACGAATGGTCAAATGATTGTCCGTTCAAATAAATGAAGGGAAGGGAAACTAAACTGTTACAAGTAGGCATAGCTATCCAAGTTGGCTGACAGAAAGGGAATTCACCTCTGTGCAAATATAATTCTCTACTAAAATAAAGCATCAGTTCGTAAATACAATAATGAATGTACAACCGTATGCCTTTATTCCATAAACGAGTCCTTATTGTAAATAAACGCCAAATTAATTCAAGACAAAATGCAGTGGAATCCTCGCCCTTAGATATTATTTTCTGAAACGTGTACCTAAATCCTGCTATCCATAGTTTCCAACTTTGCTGTTGCACTGTGTATAGGATCGATTATATCCAATGCTTAGGCTTTAATTCAAAAATAATACATTACAGATATTTGCCTTACGATAAGTAGTAGTATTATAATATACACTGTTTAGTGCAATTTCAGAGCCCGTTAATAAAGTACCTTTTATGTTGATCTGTATATTGAAAAAGAAAAAACCACCTACAAAATATTTGTAAGTGGCTGATTTTGAAGTCTCCCGGACAGGATTCGAACCTGT